>CAIPPE010000295.1 GCA_903866825.1 uncultured Methylococcaceae bacterium | reverse complement strand
TGATGGTTTTGTTGTTGATTATTAACCGAAGTGTTGTATTGCACGGTACCAAACTGCCCCATGCCTTCTGCAACAAAATCAAAGTCACCCTTGTTCGGTCTTATATAAAAACGTAGGCCGGGTGTGAAATACTGGCGATTACGGGTCGGGTTGTTGGTGCTATCGCCTTCGTTAAGATTGTATAAGAATACTTCGGAGTTGATGTTTTTAATGACGTTATAGCCTTCTAAAATACCACCCGAGAAAAACGTTTGAGTATCTTCTCTATCCCATTGTTGATTACCATTAACCAATAAGTCTGCATTAGGAGCTATCAGGTTAGGATTGCCGCCCGCTGGCGTGGTGAGATAGTTGGGGTAACGGATGACAGGCATTGTGCCAAAGGCATTAAATTGCCAACGATCATAATCCAGTAACCTGATACGTAAGCCGGTAAAGTTGTTGACGGTATTACGATAGATGGGTCTGGCTACCAAGCGGCGACTCCCCAGATCCATGGTTTGCCGGCCGGCTTTGACTTCTACGCCATAACCACTATAAAACGCATTTTGATCAGCCCATGAAGCATACGCTTGGGTAAAGTCAGCAGTATCAACCATGGTGTTATTGGGTGGATTTGGCGTTTTATTGGTGCCTGCATCAGATTGCAGTGCCCGTGAATCCATAAATTCAGTAGCGAAGCGGAATTTACCAAATTTTGCTTGTATCCAGATATCGCTTTGAATGGCAATTTGTTGGTCGCCACCACCCGCTTTAATAGCGGGATACTTTTGGCTAGGTTTAAACGAGTCACTTAAAGTTTCATAGCGAGTACGGTTTTCAACTCCAACAGTTAGCCAGTCAGGCAAATGTAAGGTGTCATGTAAATTCCATACCGGCTTTTCATAACTGTTGCCCAGCAAAGCATCATCCATAGCAAAATTATAGGCTGCCATAGGTGCGCGGGTATACGTTGGAGGCGGAGTAGGTGGCGTTGGTTCAGCGGCTTGAATCGCTTTTGCCGCAGTGAGTGAAAGCCCTCCGGCTATCATGAGTTTAATCGCATTGCTGACAGCAACTTTTGCATTACGTTGTCGTTTTATCATAAAGCACCTTTAGCTAAAGTGGGTAGGTTTCGTCTGCATTATAAGTCGTTATAACTAAAAGTAAATAAAGAATACAGTGATAGATTGTTATTTATAGGGAAATAATAGGGGGATTAGGTTTTAGGATTGTTAAGTGTAAAACGACAAATATAATGAAGATTTCTTCATTTGTAGAGAGTAGAGGGGAAACCAACCAGTTTCCCTTTTTTCCAGCCAAAGTTTTATTGACCCTAAATCTTCAAATTCTACATGCTGGAGAACGTGGAAGTGCATGGATACCTTAAATCTGTTTTGTGATTTTTAGAAATAATCGCGATAGGCAAAATAAAATAATGACACCGCTGAGGGTTGGAAACCAAAGAAACTGCCAGTCTGGTTGTGTTAGAAAAATAATTACGGGATTTGATCCCGCCGGTGGATGGACAGTACGTGTTGCCATCATGATTGCCAAAGCGGTTCCAACAGCGAGTGCCATGCACCACCACTCGGAGCCAATGAACTTTAAAAAACTGAGACCAATAATAGAACACAATAAATGTCCTGCAATCAGGTTACGGGGTTGTGAGAATTGAGCATTGGGATAGCCAAATACTAACACACAGGAAGCACCCAATGAACCTAATATTAAGGGTAGATTAGCTATTTGTCCGAGATCGGTGATACTGCCAATGGCAAGGGTACTGCCTAACCAGGCGATTGCTATTTGCTTAGTGGTTGGCCTAGGGGGAAGAGTATCTAATCTGGATTGTTTTGTAAACGGCATAAGTTATTTGCAGAATGTGGTCATAAAAAAAGGAATGCAAGAAAAATCTTGCATTCCTTTTAGTTAATAAATACTTCGGTTAGTTATATTTATAGTTGTGTTGAAGTCTGTTTATTTTTTGAACTTCGCTGCGTCTTCTGAGCCCCCCGTCGCATTACCATCACTGTATGAATGTGCTCCAACGCCCGCTAATTTTCCACCTTGAACGATGAGATATTCATCACGAATAGGGTGGTTATCAAAGTAGCTCTCCAGAATTTCTCGTGTACCTGCCGCATAACGGGCTTGTGCTGATAAGCTGGTGCCTGAGATATGTGGCGTCATTCCATGATTTGGCATTTTACGCCAAGGATGATCATTGGGTGCAGGTTGTGGGAACCAGACATCACCTGCATAACCGGCTAAATGACCATTTTCCAAGGCTTCAACGATAGCATCGCGATCAGCAAGTTTTCCGCGTGCTGTGTTAACCAGGTAAGCACCACGCTTAAAGAACTTCAGTGTTTCTCTGTTAATCATGTGCTCTGTTTCTGGATGCAGTGGACAGTTTAGAGTCACTACGTCACAGACTTTAGCTAGGCTTTCCAGGTTGCTGTGATACGTTAAATTAAGCTCTTTCTCAACAGCTTCTGGTAAACGGTGACGATCTAAATAATGCAGTTTTACATCGAAAGGCTTCAATAAACGCAAGACCCGCAAGCCGATACGACCCGCAGCGACAGTACCTATGTTCATAGCTTCTAAGTCATAAGAACGAGATACGCAATCTGCGATATTCCAGCCGCCTTTCAGTACCCAGTTATGTGAAGGGATAAAGTTACGGACCAGAGCTAATATTGACATCACGACGTGTTCAGCTACTGCGTTACTATTACAGTAAGTTACTTCTGCAACTGTAATGCCACGTTCGTTAGCTGCTTTTAGATCAGTATGATCTGATCCGATACCGGCTGTTACAATCAGTTTCAGGTTTTTCGCTTTGGCAATACGTTCTGCAGTCATATAGGCTGGCCAGAACGGTTGAGAAATAACGATTTCTGCATCGTGTAATTCACGATCTAAAACACTGTCATCCCCATCTTTACTGGAGGTTACAATTAATTCATGTCCATTAGATTCCAGGTATTTACGCAGACCTAATTCACCTGAAACACTGCCCAGTAAAACACCGGGTTTAAAATCAATTGCTTTGGGTGTTGGTAATGTTTGTCCGTCCGGGTAACGCTCTGGTTGCGGAAGATCATCACGGGCATAAGCCGTTGGATAACCGTCGATAGGATCGTCATACAGTACTAAAACTATTTTTGCCATTATTCTGCCTTGTTGTGTTTGAAAGGATGAGTCGAACATTTTTAGATCGACTGTTAGTTATCCCAGCCGGGTGGCGGCATTATCAAGGGCATGATGACTTAATATCCAATCGTTTAAACATATCGGTTGATAACTTAAAGTTATCAACCGGTCGAAGGCATTATTCTTACAGCATTTTCTTAAAAGTTACGGTGTCGTATTTATACTGTGGGATAGTTAAATTTTCGAATAGTTACAACTGTTGTGTTTCATCTTTTAACCATTTCCAAAACCTTTCAGCTCCTTGATAGCCTGTATAACGAGCCACTTCATGCTGATCAATGAATAAAACAATGGTAGGTGTGGCGAATAATACCTGTTTTAGCGTCCAACCCTCAGGTGGTGAGGTAGCATTGCTGGAAACTATCGGAAGTGCATTATTCCAGCTTGATAGGACATCTTTATCAAATAATCGGCAATATCCGCAGTCAATCGCCTCAAAAGCAATTAACTGTTCATGGCTATTCAGTTTGATATCTTTCCAAAGTGAGTTTGAATTAACGGGTATTTTTGATAATTGCGTACTGTGGGTATTTTCACTATTTATTGGTTTACTGGGGTCAACATAAGCAACCGAAGTACCCCCTAAGCCGCAATAGCCGAGTGGATTTTTTTCTAAATAGTCTTGATGATAATTTTCAGCGGGGGTGTAGTTCTTTAAGGGCGAAATTTCTGTAACAATCGGCTGATTAATCCCGGCCGACTTTAAGTTGGCTTGATAAATAGCACGGGTTTTTTCTGCTAGCTCTTGTTCTTCAGGCGTTTGATAGAACACTGCACTTCGATAATTACTCCCGATATCATTACCTTGCCGATTTACCTGGGTAGGGTTGTGACTTTCCCAGAATTGGATTAAAACGTTCTCAAGTGTTGTTTGCCTAGGATCGTAATAGACTTTGACGACTTCGGCATGATTTTTTATAGCGCTGTTGTTTTGTTTGGCAAGTTCAGTCTCGTGTAGTGTTTGATAGCTCGGATTGAGTACATCTCCATCGGCATAGCCCGCTTCAACATCTAAGACCCCGACTAATGCTTGGATACGTTTTTCTGCACCCCAAAAACAACCCATACCCAAAACAATATAAGGTGTATCAGCAGTCACGGCGGCTTTATTTAAGGTAGGATTATCAGTTTTGCCTGCCAATAATGATGAATTGGGTAGTATGAGTGCGGCAAACACTAGAATACTCACAATTGTTATAGCCCCGAGAGCTCGATAGGTTCTTTTCATAATGATTGGATCACTTAATGAGGGTTAATAGGTGAATGTTAGTTGTTTGTATTGTGGTCTTATAACTGATTTTCTTGCTGTGGCAAGCCATAATATTTTATGCGTTCAAGTCTATCAGTGAATCGAATCGCTGTTGTAAGTCTAACTGTTTGGCGGTATTCCATGCCGCTTCCTCTAATGGAGACGGTCTTTCTTGGTGCCTGCTAATTAAACCAATTTCACGACAGAGTTCTGGGTATAAGGGTAATGCTGTGATCTTTTGGCTTTTTTCGAACAAGTTGAGTAGGCTATGAGGTACTATGCTGTAAAGGCCTGCACTAAGTACATGGGTATAGAGGGCAACAATAGAATCGGTTTCTAGCATAATTCGGGGGGTAATATTGACTTCGCGAAATGCACCATCAATCAGTCTCCGATTTTGCATGTTGGGTGTTAGAAGACATAAGGGCAAATCCGCGACATCAGACCAAATCAAATGACGGTTGAGTAGATTAGGGTCTGGAGTACGGGCGAGTAGAACATGGCGTTCGTGGTAAAGGGATAGCTTGTTAAACCCCTTAAGATTAGGGTCATTAATATAGGTTAAGCCTAAATCAAGCCCAAAACTATCGAGTTGTCGGATAATCTCTTCAGCACTCAGAGAGGTTAATTTGATGTGAACGCCTGGATAGGTTTGCTGAAAAGGTTCTGTCAGTAAAGAGGCTATTGGGAGGGTGGTTGGAATAGCACCTATACGCAGAGTACCCGTCAGGGTGCAACTGCATTCAGCGGCTACCTGTTTCATGCTTTCCCAGTCATGGGCCAGAATTTGTGCCCACTGTAATAAGCGCTCACCCTCTAGGGTAAATCCTTCAAATCGCTGCCCCCGTTGTATAATGGTGATGTTTAATTCTTCTTCGAGATGCTGAATAGCTGTCGATAGTGCGGGTTGTGAAACATGACAGGCTTCTGCAGCACGACCAAAATGTTTAGTTTTAGAGAGTGCTAATAGATAGTGAATTTGACGGATAAACATAATATTAAAGTTAGGTCTATTATCATAGGCCTAAGTTACGCGGTTAACTTGATGTTCAGCTCAGGTATTTATCCGTTTGTGCCCAGATAATAATGACCATCGCCATGGCTAAGCACACGATGGTAGGGGCGTGCATCGATTTCGGCCAGATAATTAATAGCCCGTGTTTTTATCAGGCAGTGGATGTTATCTCCTTCTTTTAAATCCATATCTCGACAGGCGCCTGGAGTAATATCCGCTAATAAGGTAGCGCCACAATCCACTTGTACGATAATACTTTCGCCATTAGGAATGAGTGCACAGATTTGCCCCTTGATCTGATTCTGTATGGAAATGCCGTTGATATAGTGACGGGACAGTGCGATATCATTGGAGCAAATCGAAACCTGGGCCTGGCTTCCGATCCTTAAATGGGGTCTAAGGGGTAAGGTTAGGGGAGTGCCAAAGCTATCAGCAAGACTATAGCCAGATTCGCTGTCATGGCTGCGTATAGTCACTGGCAGCAGATTATCAATTTGCCGGATACCCAGATACCGGAGCATATTTTCATGCTTGGCCACTTCAAGTAGTGAGCCTTTGTGTAATACTTTGCCTTGTTCCAATACGATAAGCAGATCGGTTAACTCCAGGATTTCACCTAACGACTGACTGGCGTAAAGCACGGGCAAGCCCATTTCATACTGTAGGCGTTTTAAAATGGGGAGCAGTTGTCTTCTGAAATCGTTACCAATTGCGGCAAATGTTTCGTCTAAGAGTAATAGCTTGGGGGCTTTGAGTAAGGAGCGAGCCAGCGCAACGCGTTGACGTTCGCCAGTTGAAAGTAATTCAATGCCATAATCAAGGATAGACCCTAATTCTAAAAGCTCGATTAAAAAATCCAGCTTAAAAATACGCCGCTGTTTAAGCGTACGATTAAAGGTATCGGTTAAATTATCGCGAACTGTTTCTTTAGCATTAATCGAGTCGAACTGCAAAACAGCGCCTACGGGTCGGTGCTCACGAGGGACGAAGATGCCTTTATTGCTATCAAAGAGGATTTTTCCATCCAGGACAATTTGTCCTTTCTGTGGCTGAAGCGTGCCAGCGATTAAGCCCAGGACGGTACTCTTTCCAGCGCCTGATTTACCGAACAAGCCGCTTGTCGTGTCGTCAATCGAGAATTGCGTGTTCAGGTTAAAATGACCACGGTGTAGTTTTACATTCATTTCCAACAACATAACAGCCTCATTGATAAAAGCTCTCGACAATGACTACAGAAGGTTTGTTGTCGAGGTATCTGGTTTACTTGGTGTTTAAATTATGATCAATAACAATCGCAATGTACACAAGTAAATAATGAAAGTAAAGGATAGGAGCTTTGCCACACTGGTTGTAGCTAAAGCCCCTCTTGCAAAGACATTATCTTAAGATAATAACTTTGAGTTTTTACTGTTGCGGAAGATCAGCGGTTTTTCATTTGCCGATAATGCACTTTTAGCGGCTGAATCGATGGCGTCTTCTATCACTTTATGATGAGGGGATTTACTACAGACAGGGTCTGCATTATGCATATCGCCTGTTAATAAGTAAGCCTGGCAATGGCAGCCGCCAAAATCCTTTTCTTTTTCGTCACAACTGCTACAGGGTTCTTTCATCCACTCAATGCCTCTAAAGTAACTAAAGGCTTTGGATTCGTTCCAGATTTCTTCAATGCTGTAATCTTTTACATTCGGACACTCAAGTCCGGGTAGTTCACGTGCAGAATGGCAGGGTAGAGCAACGCCATCCGGTGCAATGGTTAAAAAGGTGGTGCCCCAGCCATTCATACAGGCTTTGGGACGGTCTTCATAAAAATCTGGCACCACATAATAGATTTTCATCTTACCCGCCACTTGTTCTTTAAAGGCTTGGGCAATCGTTTCGGCTTTTTCAAACTGTTCTTTAGTGGGTAACAATAAGTCCCGATTAATATGAGCCCAGCCGTAATACTGAGTATTAGCCAGTTCTAAATAATCAGCTCCCAGTTCTTCTGCCATGGCTAGAATTTCTGGCATTTGGTGGATATTTTCACGGTGTATGACGACACATAAGACCATCGGATAGCCGTGCTTTTTAACAAGATGCGCGACTTCTTGCTTATGCGCAAACGATGCAGTACCCGCAATATGATCATTTAATTCCTGGCTACTGGCCTGTATACTTACTTGGATATGATCTAAACCCGCCTCTTTAAGCTGAACAATCTTTTCTTCGGTGAGCCCATAGCCTGAGGTAATCAGGTTAGAGTAATAACCCAGATTTCTTGCATGTTTAACCAGTTCGGGTAAGTCTTTACGGGTTAAAGGTTCGCCACCAGAAAAACCTAGCTGTACTGCTCCCATCTTGCGGGCCTGTGTTAATACGCGCAGCCAATCTTCAGTACTAAGCTCTGTTTTATAGTTTGCGTAATCAATCGGGTTGGAGCAATAAGGACACTGCAATGGGCAAGCATAAGTTAGTTCTGCCAATAGCCAACGCGGTGGCGTAGGTTTAGTTTTGATTAATCCAGCCATTTTGTATCGCAACCTCTAGAAAAGCGGTAATGTCGTTGGTAAGTCCAGATGTGCTAAAAGTGGCCTCTAAGGTGCTGACAATTTGTGCTAACGTGCGCGTGCCATCACAGAGCTTTAGAATTTCAGCCGAGCTTTGATTGAGTTCTACCATCCCTTCTGGATAAAGTATTACGTTTTTTTGCTGTGCTTCTTCCCATTGTAATCGATGGGTGCGAGAAAAATGAATCGGTCGTTCTGCGTTAATCGTCATGGCGAGTTTTATTGCTCAATATTAAAATAAGGAGGCATATCATTGATATAGGCCATATACATGGCATCAGCCATGGTCCATAATACATCCAGTTTAAACTTTAAGATCTCTATCATGCGGTCTTGTTGTTCACGTGTTTTATACCAGTCCAAGGTAATAGCCAGGCCATGTTCAACATCTCGACGCGCTTCGGTTAGACGCTTTCTGAAATAATTGTAGCCTTCGATATCAACCCAAGGATAATGCTCAGGCCAGTTATCCAGGCGTTGTTGATGAATTTTGGGTGCAAATAGTTCAGTAAGTGATGAACTAGCTGCTTCATGCCATTCTGCTCTACGGGCAAAATTAACGTAGGCATCAACCGCAAAGCGAACCCCCGGCAAAACGTGTTTTAAAGACGTGATATCTTCACGGGTTAGGCCAACGGCTATGCCTAATTGAATCCAGGCTTCAATACCTCCTGGATCACCGGGGTGTCCATCGTGATCCAAAATGCGTTGTATCCATTTTGCCCGGGTTTCACGGTCAGGACAGTTAGCTAAAATATTGGCATCTTTAATGGGAATGCTGACCTGATAATAGAAACGGTTGGCGACCCAGCCCTGTAATTGTTCCCGGGTGAGCTTACCCTCATTCATCAGGGTGTGGTAAGGATGATGAATATGGTAATACTTTTCCATACCGCGCAGGGCGGCTTCAAATTCTGTTTTTGTCCATGCTTTGTTATCGTTATTGCTCATGGTGATTTCCAATGTGTTTGTCAGAAGTGGGCTTCTGTTAAAGGCTATAAATCGATTTCCATACCATCGTAAGAGACTTCAATGCCAGCGGCATCAAGAATTTTACGCGGCTCGGAATCTTCGTCTAAAATAGGATTCGTATTATTGATGTGGATCAAAATCTTGCGGGATTTTTTAACGCTGCTGAGAACTTCTATCATGCCGCCTGGGCCTGATTGGGGTAAATGCCCAATTTCACGTGCTTTCTTGGGGCTAATGCCTTGAGTACACATTTCATCTTCAGTCCAGAAAGTACCGTCTACCAATAGACAATCAACGGCTTGCAGGGCATCCATGACATGCGGTTCTATTTCGCCTAGTCCAGGTGAATAAAATACTTTTTTGCCGGTTGAAATTTGCTCAATGATAACACCGATGTTGTCGCCTTCGTGCGGATCATGGCGGTGTGGTGAATAAGGCGGCGCTTTGCTTTTTAAGGCTTGAGTATAAAAGCGTAAGTCCGCAATCGCAGGAATCGTAAAGCTGCTACCATCCACCGGCACAGGATGATGATTAACAGTGCAATAATGTTCCAGCATGTTAAATAAAGGAAAGCCGGTGGTCAGGTCTTGCTTAACCATGTCAGTGCAATACACATCTAATGGCTTGCCTTCTCTAAGCATTAACAAGCCAGTAGTATGATCAATCTGGCTATCTATTAATATGATTGCTTTGATACCGGTGTCTCGAATACCTTCTTTTGGCTGAATAGCGGGAAAGGCTTCTAGTTGGGCACGAATATCCGGTGAGGTGTTAAAAAGTAGCCAGTTTTTGTTGTCAGTACTGACGGCAATAGAAGATTGCGTACGGGCTTTACCGTGCATTTTATTGTTACGTATACGGTGACAATTATGGCAGTTGCAATTCCATTGAGGAAAGCCGCCACCAGCACCAGAACCAAGAACTCTAATTTTCATATTGAAAGCCTAAAAAGAAATCATTAAATGATACGGGAATAACGATCTTCAGGCAAAAAAAAGGGGCTCTAAATGAGCCCCCTTCTTTATACCTTCCATTAAGACTCCCGACGGTTAAGTCAGGAAATCTGCTTAACGGTTGTAGATGTACATTGTAACTTCAAAGCCGAAACGTAAGTCAGTGTAGCTTGGTGTTTCCCATTTCATAGTGAACCTCCAGTAGTTATTAGAATAGAGTTGCTAGCTTGATCAAGTAAGCCAGTTAAAAGTATACGATGAACTATTTTTTTACGCAACAACTGTGCGTTTAACTGGTATGTTTTTATTGTCAAAAAAAGAGTATTATCTGGGTTCCGCAAAAAAATAATAATACATTTTAAAAACATTGAGGAGGAATTATGGGTGGTGTGCTCGAATTGTTTGTATTCATGGTGATTATTGCTTCTGCAGCATTTGCTCCGTTGGGCTATTTCATTTACAAATATACTAATAAAAATGCTCAGCCATTTGGTGAAACTGAGCCGCATGGTGATAGTCAGTCCTTTGTTAATGATTTAGCTGAAACTGCTATTCATTTTATTAAAAGTAAACTAGGTAGGAAATAAACAGGAACTGTCTGGGTGGTTTAATAGATCTGCATTACAGGTTTTGTAAGTCGGGTTTAACGTTGTTAATCTGACTTACTGGCCACCACAGGTCTGACAAGCAGTGTTTTTTCTTAATCTCATGGTTCTCCATTCCATTATTAAGCCATCTAGCAGTAATAATCGGCCAGTTAAAGGATCTCCTGCAGATAAAATTAATTTTATTGTTTCTAGCGCCTGAATGCTGCCAATGATGCCGGTTATTGGAGCTATAACGCCATTCGTCGCGCAATTTTGTAGCTCTTCACCATCACTATTATAGAGGCAGTTGTAACAGGGGCTGTTGTTTTTACCGGGTGTAAAGACGGAAACCTGGCCTTCAAAGCGAATTGCTGCACCTGAAACAAGCGCGGTTTGATGTCTTACACAGGCTTTATTAATGGCAAAGCGCGTGGTGAAGTTATCGCTACAATCAAGCACTACATCGGCTTTTTCGACCTCTAGTTCTAGTTGTTCTCCAATGAGCCTTTCTTTGATCGCAATCACTTTTACATCTGGATTTAATTTATTCAGCGTTTGTTGGGTTGAAATTACTTTATCAATCCCAATATCGGGGGTGTGATGAGCGATCTGTCTCTGTAAGTTGGATAACTCTACTTTATCATCGTCATAAATAGTGATGTTGCCGATACCCCCAGCTGCCAGATACATGGCTGCTGGGGAACCTAAACCACCGGCACCGACAATTAAGATCTTAGCAGCCAAAAGTTTTTGTTGGCCCTCAATATCGCAATGAGGCAGCATGATTTGGCGGCTGTAGCGGAGTAATTGGTTGTCATTCATAGGTCATAGTATTTATGTAGTGTAAGTGGGGATAATGCCAAAGAACTTGACAGAGTGCAAAACTTCATTATCATTAGCACTCATTGTAGTTGAGTGCTAATAAATCATTCCCGTTATTTTAATGTTAAGGAGATATAAATGAGTATACGTCCGTTACATGACAGAGTCATCGTTAAACGTTTTGAAGAAGAAACAACAACTGCTGGCGGTATTGTGTTACCGGGTTCAGCAGCAGAAAAGCCAAGCCAGGGTAAAGTATTAGCGGTAGGCAACGGTAAACCATTAGATAATGGAACTACTCGCGCTTTAGAAGTTAAAGTGGGTGACACTGTATTGTTTGGTAAATATTCAGGTAATGAAGTTAAAGTTGATGGCGAAGACCTGATCGTTTTGCGTGAAGAAGACATTCTGGGCATCATTGAGTAAGCCCTAAGTCTTAATCCTTTAGTTTTAATTATCACAATTATACATATCAGTTAGGAATAACAAAAATGGCAGCAAAAGACGTATTATTTGGTGATGACGCTCGCGTTCGTTTAGCGCGTGGTGTTAACATTTTAGCAAATGCAGTAAAAGTAACTTTAGGCCCTAAAGGTCGTAACGCAATTTTAGATAAAAGTTTTGGCGCACCTACCATTACTAAAGACGGTGTTTCTGTTGCGAAAGAAATCGAATTAAAAGATAAATTCGAAAACATGGGTGCGCAACTGGTTAAAGAAGTGGCTTCGCACACTTCTGATGTTGCAGGTGATGGTACAACAACTGCCACTGTATTGGCGCAATCCATCGTTAACGAAGGTTTGAAAGCTGTTGCCGCTGGCATGAATCCTATGGATTTAAAACGCGGTATTGATTTGGCAGTTACTAAAGTGGTTGCAGCGATTGTCGCTTCTGCTACGCCTTGCGCCGACAATAAAGCAATCGCTCAAGTCGGTACAATTTCAGCAAACTCTGATGAGTCTGTTGGCAAAATCATTGCTGAAGCGATGGAAAAAGTCGGCAAAGAAGGCGTTATCACGGTTGAAGAAGGTTCAGGCTTAGATAACTCCTTGGACGTAGTGGAAGGTATGCAGTTTGATCGTGGCTATTTGTCACCTTACTTCATCAACAAGCAAGAAAACATGAGTGTTGAATTAGATGATCCTTTCATCTTGATCTTCGAAAAGAAAATTTCTAACATCCGTGAATTGTTACCTATTTTAGAAGGCGTAGCAAAATCAGGTCGTCCATTATTGATTGTTGCTGAAGATGTTGAAGGCGAAGCTTTAGCTACTTTAGTGGTTAACACGATTCGTGGTATCGTTAAAGTTGCTGCAGTTAAAGCACCTGGTTTCGGCGATCGTCGTAAAGCCATGCTGGAAGACATCGCTGTATTGACGGGTGGTGTAGTTATTTCTGAAGAAGTAGGTTTAAGCCTCGAAAAAGCAGAATTGGCGCAATTAGGTACAGCTAAACGTGTTCAAATCACTAAAGAAAACACAACTATCATTGATGGTTCTGGTTCTGAAGAGCAAATTAAAGGCCGTGTAGCTCAAATTCGTGCACAAGCCGAAGAAGCCACTTCTGATTACGATAAAGAAAAATTACAAGAACGTCTGGCTAAATTAGCTGGCGGTGTTGCTGTTATCAAAGTAGGTGCTGCAACTGAAATTGAAATGAAAGAAAAGAAAGCGCGTGTTGAAGATGCATTGCATTCAACTCGTGCAGCGGTTGAAGAAGGCGTAGTGGCTGGTGGTGGTACTGCTCTGGTTCGTGCGTTATCAGCCTTGGTTGGTCTTGAAGGTGCAAACCATGATCAAACCGTAGGTATTAACATTTTACGTCGTGCTATCGAAGAGCCTTTACGTCAAATCGTTTCTAACGCAGGTGATGAACCTTCTGTTATTTTCAACGAAGTACTGAAAGGTACCGGCAACTTTGGATACAACGCAGCGACAGGCCAATACGGCGACATGATCGAACTGGGTATTTTGGATCCTGCAAAAGTAACCCGCACAGCACTGCAAAATGCAGCTTCTGTTGCTGGATTATTGTTGACGACAGAAGTTATGATTGCTGATACTCCTAGTGACGATAAAGGCACTCCTGCGTTTGACCCACATCAAGGCGGCGGTTTGGGCGGATATTAATGTAATAATGTTGCATTAAAGCCTGATTGCTTTAAGTCAGAATAATAAAAGCCCCGGCTGTTGTAAATAGTCGGGGCTTTTTTATGTCTAGGCCTATTATTTATTCTAAAGGATTATTTCGATGATTCATAAAGAATCAGTTATTATGTTCAAGTATTTTTAGAACATCTTCTTTGTTATTCTGGAGTAAACGGTATTGGACAGTTTACAAAAATTACCTAAGGTTATTGGCACTATTATCGAAGTGCATGGGCCAGTGGTTGTTATTGACTGCGCAATATTGCCTCCATTACGGCAGGCATTGCTTACCCGCCTTGATGATAGAGTTTATATTTTTGAGGTTCATCAGCATCTTGATGAGCGTCATATTCGAGCGATTACCTTACATGGTACAGCGGGATTAAGTCGGGGGATGGTTGTCTGTGATACCGGAGCCGCTCTTCATGTTCCTGTTTCTGAACATTGTTTAGGGCGTTTATTGAATATATTCGGTCAGCCTTTAGATGGATTGCCCCCCCTACCAAAACAAGATTTTCGTAATATTCATGCTAAACCCCAACCTTTGTCTGAAGCCGTTGGGATTACGGGGATTCTGGAAACTGGAATTAAAGTCATTGATTTATTATGTCCTTTCGTAAAGGGCGGAAAAACAGGTTTATTTGGTGGAGCCGGTGTAGGTAAAACCGTCCTGGTCATGGAGTTCATACACGCGGTTTCAGCTATTCACCAAGGCGTTTCTGTGTTCGCGGGTGTGGGTGAGCGTATTCGTGAAGCCCATGAGTTATGGCGAGAAATGCAACAGGCAGGGGTGATGGACGATACCTTGATGGTGTTTGGGCAAATGGATGAATCACCTGGTGTACGTTTTCGGGTTGCCTTGTCAGCGTTAACTTATGCCGAGTATTTACGTGACACGCTCCATAAAGAAGTCTTGTTTGTGGTGGATAATGTGTTCCGCTTTGTGCAGGCAGGCAGTGAAATTTCAAGCTTACTGGGGCGTATGCCTGCTACAGTGGGTTATCAGCCGACCTTAGTCAGTGAGGTTGCAGAACTCCAGGATCGGATATTCTCTACCCGGGAAGGCGCTATTACTTCAGTGCAGGCGGTGTATGTGCCAGCGGATGATATGACCGACCCCGCCGTCAGTGCTATTTTAAGTCATCTGGATACTACAGTCATACTGTCCAGAGATCAGGCCAGTAAAGGTATTTATCCGGCGGTTGACCCTTTGTTGTCAAGCAGCAAGTTAATGGACAGGCATACCCTAGGTGATCGGCATTATGATATCGCTGAAGCCGTGCGTGAGCATTTAGCCCGATATCGAGAGTTAGAAGATATTATAGCGATGCTAGGTATTCAGGAATTATCAGAAGTGGATAGAAAAATAGTGATGCGGGCGCGTAAACTACAGCGCTATTTAACGCAGCCCTTTTTAGTCTTGGGTCAACAGACTAAACAGACCGGCGTCTCTGTCCCCTTGGCGCAAACACTAACTGATTGTGAAGCTTTTTTAGCGGGTGATTATGATCACTTATCCGAACAGGATTGTTATATGCGTGGATCAATGTTGGCACTCTAATGGAATCGTTCACACTTAATTTGTTTGACATGAATCATGAGCAGCGGATTGAAGGTGTTTTATCTTTTATCGGTGAAGATGCTTCAGGCAGTTTTGGAATACAGGCAAATCATGCCCGATTTATGACGAGTCTAGCCTTTGGCTTATCACGTTTTCGCTTAACGCTTGATAGTTGGCAATATCTGGCGCTGTTAGGCGGGATTGCTTATTTTAATAACAATGAGTTAACCATCAGTACCCGGCTTTTTTTGATTGATAATGATCTTGGAAGGATAGCGGATCTTTTAGAAAAAGGCTGGGTCGTAGAACAAAAAAACTTACAGGCTACCCGAACCAGTCTTATTAATATGGAACAATCCTTGTTTAAGCGACTCTTGGCACTTAACCGGCAACAGGGTGGATAAACATGAATAATCACTCAAAACTAAAAGATAAGGTGGAATATCAGATTAAACGTATTAAAAAAGCAGAGCGAGAGCGCCCTAACTTAATATCACAAACCATTTATATCGGGACACTCGGTTTAGTTATGGTCTTGCCCGTTGTTGCGGGTGTCTATTTAGGACGATGGATTGATAGTCTGTTAGAAGGCTATTCAGTGCGCTGGACTTTGAGTTTGTTGATTACCGGTGTTGTGATTGGTTTTTTTAATGTCTATTACTTAATCAAAGAATAGCGAAAAGGCGGCGGCATGGAAAATAATATAAGCTTTGCTTGGGGGCCGGTGCAAATTAGCACGTCAATACTGACCACTTGGGGTATTATAGCAATGATGAGTTTGGTGGCCTGGCTTTCAACGCGGCACTTAGCTATGTTGCCCAAGGGCTTACAAACTTTAGCTGAAGGCATTGTCTCGGTGATTGATGATGCAGTGAGTGCCGTGGCTCCAGAACAGACTCGGGAAATCATGCCTTTTATAGCGACGCTTTGGTTGTTTCTTATCGTGGCTAATTTGGTGGGTTTAATACCTGGATTGCATTCACCGACGAGTGATCTTTCTGTGACCTCGGCATTAGCTGTGTTAGTGTTTTTTTCAGTACACTGGTTTGGGATAAAAACCTTGGGGATAAAAAATTACTTACATCATTACTTAACGCCCAGCCCCATTTTATTGCCGTTTCATATCATCAGTGAGTTTACCCGCACGATAGCGCTGGCTATTCGGTTGTTTGGTAATATGATGAGCCTGGAAATGGCAGCGATGTTGATCTTATTGGTGGCTGGTTTTTTAGCACCAATCCCCATTCTAATGTTGCACATTATTGAAGCATTGGTACAAGCCTATATCTTTGGTATGTTGGCACTCATTTATCTGGCGGGTGCCATGCAATCCCAACAACTTAATTCACAGGAATAATTTATGTCTGATATTGCCTCGATAGTCTTGGGCTCCAGTATTGCCGCTATTATTGGCATTGCCTTGGGTGTTATGTTGCCTGCTTTGGCGATGGGTAAAGCGATCAGCAGTGCTTTAGAAGCGCTCTCTCGACAGCCGGAGTCAGAAAAGTCGATTATGCGTACGCTATTCATTGGGCTAGCGATGATCGAGTCACTGGCTATCTACTGTCTGGTTATTATTTTGATTGTGTTATTCCGTAATCCTCTTCTTGAATATATTGTTAAGTAGTTATGGAATTTAATGTCTCTACTTTTATTCTTGAAAGCATTAACTTTCTGGTTTTGTTGTGGCTTTTGCAAAGGCTATTTTATAAGCCGTTACTGAAGGTTATTGCTGAGCGTAAACAATTAATTGAACAAACATTGGCTGAAGCAAAAAACCAGCAACAGCAGGCGGAGGAAAAGTTAGCTTTATATGAAAATAGACAACGACAATGGGAGCAGGAAAAGCAGCTTGCGTTTCAGGCTTTACAGCAGCAGATTGATGTAGAAAGAAAGGTTCAATTAGAAAAGCTACAGCTTGAACTGGAACAAGAGCGCCAAAAAGCACGGGTAACTTTATCGTTGCAGCAACAGGAGTTTCAGCAACGCATGGAAAAGCAGGCCTTGGAAAACGGGGCAAAGTTTTCGACAATTTTATTACAGCAAGCCGTAGGACCAGAATTGGAGTTACGGCTTTTTCATTTGCTACTTGATAAAATAAGCGAGTTTCCTGAAGTCATTAAGCAACACTTAATGGGGGCTGGCGAGATGGATATTCCCCCCAAGGTTAAGGTTACCAGCGCCTATCCTCTAACTGCTGAAATGCATCAGCAATTAGAACAAAAACTGATGACCTTAATGAATAGAGCAGCCGATATTCAATACCATCAAAGTACAGAATTAATCGCTGGGCTACGTTTGGATATTGGGGCTTGGGTATTGGATGCTAATTTGAAACATGAGTTGATCGGTTTTGCTGAGTTCGTTTATGTCTCAAAATGAAATAGCATCACCCAGTGGGTTATTAGCGCAACAAGCGCAATGGCTTGCAAATTATCAATTGGACTTGCGTGTAACCGAGCAAGGCATCGTGGTTTCTGTGGGTGATGGCATCAGTTGGATTAAAGGCCTGCCGTCTGCCTCAATAGAAGATATTCTTATTTTTGCCGATGGCAGTCGGGGCATGGTGTTTGATCTTAACCGTGACCGAATCGGCGCTATCCTGTTATATGAAACTGAAAAGCTGACAGCAGGTACGACAGTTTTTTTAGCTCAACATTCACTGAGTATACCGGTTGGGGATACCTTTTTAGGTCGGGTGATTGATCCTTTAGGAGCTGTTCTGGATGGACAGGCCGATCCGGTTCCCTCGGGACGAGAAAACATGGAAAAACGTTCCCCTCCTATTATTGATCGTGATTTTGTTCATAAGCCGTTATATACGGGCATAAAAATTATCGATACCTTAATTCCCATTGGTAAAGGGCAGCGGCAATTAATTGTTGGGGACGAAGGTTTGGGGAGAACTTCAATTGCCATTGACACAGTGATTAATCAGAAAGATAAGAATGTTATTTGTATCTATGTCCTGATTGGTCAAAAGCGTTCCGCAGTTGTGTCCACCCTGGAAACTTTAAAAAAGCACGGTGCATTGGAATATACCGTCTGTATCGTTGCAGAAGCCAGCGCCTTACCGGGATTACAATATATCGCGCCTTTCGCGGGTTGTGCGTTAGCAGAATACTGGATGGCAAAAGGTCGTGATACGTTAATTGTTTATGATGATTTATCCACCCATGCCCGAACCTATCGTGAGTTGTCATTATTATTGCGCCGTCCACCGGGCCGTGAAGCGTATCCCGGCGATATTTTCTTTGTACATTCGCGTTTGTTAGAGCGATCTACCTGTTTGAATACTGAAAAGGGTGGCGGGAGTATGACGGCCTTACCCATTATAGAAACTAAGCAAGGAGAGATAGCCGCCTTCATTCCAACCAATCTAATATCTATTACCGATGGGCAAATTTATCTGGATAATGATTTATTTGTTTCGGGTTTTCGTCCTGCCATAGATATTACGCGTTCAGTGTCTCGAATTGGTGGAAAAGCACAGGACAGTTATATTCGTGATCAAGCTGGACAAATGAAGCTCGAATATCTGCAATTTTTGGAGCTGGAAGCTTTTACTCGGTTTGGGCAACGCTTGGAAGCATCGATGGAGTTGAGGTTAAAAAAAGGTACTTTATTGCGCGAAATATTAAAGCAGGAGCGTTTGGTTCCGCAAAGTATTCTTTTTCAATTAGCCTGGTTAATTGCCTTTAATGCCGGACTCTTTAATGAGGTTAAGCTCAGTGATATTTCACTTCTGCTAAGACGGATTGAAACAGGCGTTAGTTCCTCTTCGTTAATATTAGCTAGTACATCAGAACAATGGCTGCCGACTATTAGTGAGTGGCTTAATATCGATAGCAAAGTAGAAGACGCAGTATGAGTTTGAGTCATACACTGCAATTACACATTATTCAACTGCGAGAGATACACAGTATTTTAAAAGCCATGAAAAACCTCGCGCTGATGGAAGTGCATAAGTTAAAGCGCGTTAAAACTATGCAGAGTCATGTGGTTGCGCATGTTGAAGGTGTCGCGATGGACTTTCTGTATCATTACCCTGAATTTACCAGAAATCATAGCTTCTCTTTACATCTGGGCGTTTTATTAGGCGCCGAGAGAGGATTTTGCGGTGATTTCAATGAAAGATTACTTCAGGAGACGGTCAGCCAGGAGTTTAATACGCTGATCGCTATTGGTAATCGGCTTTATAATCACCTGGATAATCTTGGGGTTGAGGTTTACGCTAAAATGGGTGGTGCTAATGTCGCCGAAGAAGTGCCTGAGATTATTAACTTTTTGCTTGAGACGATAAGATCTTTGCTGGATAGCCGCAGTGACCAATGGACTCTATCGACGTTGGCATTAACGCTGATTTATCATGATAGCGTGACTAACCAGATTATGAAAAAGCAACTACTGCCGTCGTTTTCGATAGACAATCCAGAGAAAATTACTTTTGGTAATCCTCCGGTATTAAATTTATCCCCCAGTGATTTTTATGCTGATCTGCTGGAGCAATATTTATTAGTCGCACTGCATGATATTTTTTATAGTTCCCTGGCCGTAGAAAATCAAAAGCGCCTACAACATCTGGAAGGCGCGTTAAATCACATTGACGAAGATGTTGTAAGGCTGCAAAGAAAATCACAGATTTATCGGCAAGAAGAAATTACAGAAGAAATTGAAGTTATTTTGTTAAATGGTTCGGTTGAATAAAACACATTGGAGTACGGTGCAAGATCAAAATGGGAGATTCATGGTTGTTAGGGTGATAAGTTTTGCGGTATTTTTAGCCGTATCAATGATGGGGTATGCCGATGAAAAACAGTCGCTGTTTGACATCACAGCGCAACAGGCAAAGAGGGGGGATGCCAGAGCACAATGGTTTCTTGGCATTATGTATACCCAGGGATTAGGTGTTAAGCAGGATGATATGGAGGCCTTTAAGTGGTACAAGAAATCAGCTGAGCAAGGCAATGCACACGGAGAATGGATTCTTGGGATGATGTATTTTAATGGCAAAGGGATAGCAACAGATGTCAAGGAAGCGATTAAATGGTTAAAGCTGGCGGCTCATCAAGGAAATGCAGAGAGCCAAATTAAATTGGGCAATATTTATGCAGAAGGTTTGGGAGTACCGCAAGACTTTACTGAAGCCATTAAATGGTTCAGGCTTGCTGCGCTACAGGGATCTCCATTTGCCCAAAATTATCTGGGACTTATGTATCATAACGGACAGGGTGTTGCTCAGGACTATAAAGAGGCTGTTAAGTGGTATCGACTGGCAGCCCAGCAGGGGAATGCGGAGAGTCAGACCAAACTGGGCATTATGTATACCCAGGGCCTGGGTGTAGCCAAAGATCTGCGAAAGGCCTTTAACTGGTATAAAAAAGCAGCTGAGCAAGGCAATATACAAGGACAATTTGTTTTGGGTTATATGTATGCGCATAGCCAGGGCGTAAAAAAGGATTGGGTTCGAGCCTATATGTGGTCAAGCCTTGCTATGATGGGTGGTTATACGGACGCGGAAAAAAACCAGGACATTTATACCCAGCAAATGACGAGCCAGCAAATCGAAAAAGCAAAAAAGATGATACTAAACTGTCAGGCTAAAAACTTTAAAGGTTGCGGTTAAGCGTATTAGTTTACGCATAGCTTGGAAATAATGGCTTATTCAGTTTATGATTGCGTTAAACGCGGTAACTTTCTAAATCAAGATTCACCATCGATATTAATCAATTTACGCTGGAGCCCACTTTATGACTTTATCTGGTATTTCAACTGAGTTTGATTCTACAAGTCAGCGAGAATTAGAAGATTTGCAATATATTAATTTGCAACTGGCGGCTTTGGGTCAACCCACCTGTGATATAGAAGGGGATAAACACTATCTTAAGGTAGCTGACAGTTTATTAAAAAACTATTCACAACAACGTCGATTATTGGCAAAGTACAGATGCCCAGCAGATCAGCGCATTCAAGATTTTTTTAATGCTTATTTACAAAGAAATGGTTTAGACCTAACCGTTTACTTGCCTAGGGAAACCTTTGTACTGGAACGAGAAGGCTTGGCCAGAGAATTGTCTTTACCGTTTCAGCGCACTGAGTTTCACTCGGCTTATGTTGATTCCTATCGCATGAAACAGGGGGTTTTACATAACCCACAGAATGATAGACGCACAACTAAAGGCGTTTTTCATATAGCTGCAGGTGGGCTTCCCGTTCCCGCTGATAAAACTGAAGTGCCAGTAAACGCTTATGTAAAACTGTTGCAAATGGCGTTAACACCGCCTGATGATCTTTTATCGTTACCTTTTACCAGTCAACAGGAAAATCCTGCGAAGCTTTGGCTTTCGTTATTACTGAATCCGATTGTAGTTCCTGAAGTGCCTGGATTAAGCTCACAGAAAGTTATGGAAACCCGCTTTTTTGCGCCCGGTGGACTGGTTTCTAATCTGGATTTTGTTGAATCCATTTTTGGTAATGCCGGTGATCCTTTTCTTCCTGAGAATGACGCTGCATTAGATATTAATCACTGGACGGGTCACACGGGCTGTATTATTTTGGCACCCCATTTAGTGTCCAGTAGAAAACAGGCGCTGGGTTTACCTCATTATAACGATGCAACCGAACGGCAGCGTAAAGAGGGTATGTGCTGGCAAACTGAAGATGAGCTTTATAATGAGGGCAAGTCATTTAAGCTGGTCTGTCGTGATATGCAAGGTGTCATTGTGACTATCATTGCGGACAATTATTTTGGCTATAGCAAAAAAGAAATCAAATCCCAGATCAGCTATTCAGCAAACCTGTTCGGTGGCTGTGAAGAAGAACATTCAGGGGGCGCTCTAGCTTTTCCAAGAGCTAATTTAGGAGAAATCTATTTACCCAAGCAACCTCGAAATAATCAATCATACTCCTTCAACAGGTTGTGCCAATTTTTGGGGTCGTCCATTGACTATAAAAATGAAGGTTATGCGATTGATAAAAAATATCCCGGCATTATTTTTATTCCCGATGACGCACAAATCAATATTCAGAAACTACAGGTCAGTTGGTCATTAGATGGGGTAGAGCAAACCAAGAAGCTGTTAATCAATGAAACTTACGTTTATCCCAATGGCTTTAGAGTTAATATGGAGCGTCATCCAAACGCACCTAGTTGGCGTTTAGTCGGTACACACCCAGAAGGGACTTTTTGCCATAAGCCCAGTACGGTATCGGGAGGAGGTAAGTCAGAAATCTCTAAATCGATTGCGGGGGCTCTTATTTCTGGGGCCATCTTTGTTGACGATTTTGATAAAGACATGGAGATGGTGGAAGATATTTTTGACTATGATTATTCAAACCGTTTTCTGGACCCCGTTCGCAATGGCACTGATCTACGGCGGCTATTAAGTAATAAGCGTACCTTGGGATCAGTTATCAAGTTATTGACGCCTTCGATTACTGAATATTCTCCTGAATACAATCATTGGTTAAAGAGAATTCCCCAGCACGTATTAGCGCTTGTGTTGATGATAAAGCGTTTTTACAAAGAAGAATGGGGCTCAGCCTGGAGAGAACATTTTTCCGTTGATCTGGTTAATGGCTTTCCCGGTAATGAATTAAAGTTTCATGGTCGCAAATTAATTGCCAGTTATTTAAGAGTCGGCTTTGATACCAATGGGGCTTGGCGGGTTTTTAAATTAAGGCAAGACTTTATGCCCTCAACCAAGGTTCAGTTAGAAGACGATATTACCGCCTCAGTTGTGGTTCCGGTTAAAATACTCAACGGACTTAATTCAGACTATAAAAATCCAAGCGTAAAGCTGGTTGATAACTGTGAACTCAGTTTTTTTCAACGGCCCGATGATGCCGTCAATCGGGGTAAGGACTTACAAACAGAGCTTGATTTTTCGGGTACAAATAACTTTATTTCGAATTTTGAACCCTTAACAGTAAAAGATGCGCGTGAAATTATGGAGGACGTGATTCATTTTGATGAATTCAGTCAGCCCATGCGGGACATTATTACCCAAGCGGCTCAAAGTAAAGACGGTGAATATTTTGTGTCTTCAGCTCATCCTCGGTTAGTTGATGGCAAGCCTAGTTTAAATGTGCGGTATTTGCAGCTAAGACCCGATTTGGTAAATCCTGAAACCCGTTATTTATCAGAACTATCTACCCGCTTGGCACGGGGACTTAAGATCGATCAGCCGGTCTATTTTCCTGTGAATGCAGTGCTGACTGGGCGCCGCAATAATCCACGGGATAGTGCAGCGGGTATAAGACCGTTAGCCATATACAATCCGATTCACTATCAGGAACTGCCAGAGCTATTTATGGACTTTATTTGTAGTTTGACGGGTAAATCACCGTCCACTACCGGAGCTGGTTCAGAAGGTGCGCTTACCAAGGGGCCATTTAATGCGCTTTCTACGACGGCTGATTTAAATACCGCCTTGGTGTCTTTTATCTTGTGTGGCTATGATGGCTATTCAACGGCAGCTGGTTATATCGGCGCACAACGCAAGATAGATCATGATATTAGTCTGTTAATTCCCGAGTTATGGTCTCGTCTACCGGTTCATCAGCGTGATCCCAGTTATTTGATTGAACAGGGACAACTCGAAAGATTAGAGGATTTTGAGCATCAAGGTAAGACGGTTCATGCGAGTCGATTGGGTTATCGTATTACTGAACGTTTCGTGCATACCAATTTTGGTAAAATATTCGACTATCCAACCGCTGTTTTTGATGAAGCGATGTTGAAGCCTGAAACCCAGGATATGGAAAGTTTTGTTGATGGTGTCAATAATGTTTATGAAGCGCAGCAACGGGTTGCACAAATTTACCTCCAGGATGGTTCAATTGGGGATGCTTGTCCACCGTTAAAAGCGCTGATACATATTATGGCATTCGGTAGCTTTGATAATAAGACCATTACAGACCCAGCTATACGCTCAATGTTTACGAGAGAGTACTTGTTACAAAGTGGCTGGTATCTGGAACGCTTAAAAACAAAGCAGGAAAGAGATTTAAAGCTTTGGCAGAAGCATCGTGATTATGTTTTGAAGCGAATGAGTGAAATTGAAGCGACAGATTCTTTTAGTCCGGTTTTTAATGAAAAGTTGATCGAGATTGACAATAAACTTGCCTATATTTCAAGCCCTGCTTACCTGGACAGTTTACAGGGAACTCTGGGGGCTGATTGGGTGCATCGTTGAGCGTGAAAAAAAGAAAGTCATTACCATTAGTGAACCCAGAGATTGAAAATTATCTGGGGGAATTAATAAGTCATTTGGATTCCCCAGCTTTAATTGAGATGGAGTCATTTGCGAATAAAAATAACTTTCCTATTGTAGGACGTTTGGCTGGGTCATTTATAGAAACCATGGCTAAAGCAGTTCAGGCCCAGCGAGTATTTGAATTTGGCAGTGGCTATGGCTATTCAGCGTACTGGTTTGCCAGAGCCTTGGGGCCAACGGGAAAGGTTATTTGTAGCGAAGCCGATTTTCTTAACAGAGACAGAGCAGAGCATTTTCTGACAGCCGCTGGGTTATGGGATAGGGTTGATTTTAACGTTGGCATGGCTCAAACTATTTTTTCTGAGGCGGATGGCTTGTTTGATATTTGCTATAACGATGTCGATAAAGGTGATTACCCGGAGGTCTGGTTAATGTGTAAAGATCGGATTCGCCCTGGCGGACTCTATATCGCAGATAATGTGCTGTGGCGAGGACGGGTTGCTGTACAGCATTCAGTTGATGTCTTTCCGGGTTGGACCCAGGCTATTCGCCAGCATAATCAACTAATTTTTAATGACCCTGACTTTGATTCATTTATTAATCCGATACGTGATGGCGTCTTAGTGGCTCGTAAAAAAATAGCTTAAAAGTGTTTAAAAGCTTTTATAATCCAGCTAAGCTAAGACGCAATAATAAACCATTACTTTTATAGATGTGCTGAGCGATTGTTAAGCATAAATTGGAGCAAAACAGCTTTAGCTGTTTTTACAGCCAATAGCCGAAGCTATTGCATTCCAGCTTTTTAAATAGAACTTTGAAATATGGAAAAACAATCATCAAGCCAAGAGCTCCATCATGAGATTTTTGGTTCAATCCTCGATAGAGCTGAGTTAAGTCCATATTTGTTGTTACCAGCAAATGATTATCCAACCGCACTTAAACAGGCGGCTAAAATGATGAATAATCGTGGCTTTGACATTATAGAAAATAGTGAGTTACAGGAAAGTGAACAGAAACGGGCGCTCAGTTATGTTGGGCGTACCTATAGCTATTTTTTTGAATGGCTATTTCCGTTTGTTAAAGCGCAATTGGCTGGTTTAGTTTCATTAGATTCTACCAACGTGGAATTTTATAAAAGCGGGTTACAAGCCATTGCCCATGTTGAAGCTATCCTTAATAATACCGAGTTTAAAAAGATAGTCACTCAAGATCCTCGTCATCTATTTTTATTGGCCTCCTCAGGTAAATACCCTACAGTGTTTTATGGCTACCAGGGCCAACAGAGGGACGTGCCTGTTGAATGGCAACAAACGGCCTGTTCGATGCTGAAAATGGGGTATTTGATTAAGTCTATCGAAGAAGAAAGTCAGGATATTCATGATTACGCTGAATTAGGTACATTTTTAGAAAATGAGAGTCAGAGTCTGGATGATCTGTTTAATTATGATTGGGAAAATCCACAGCACATCCCTGAAAGCGAATCGGCCCAAAATGCGTTTGTTAAAGTGTCTTCATTTTTTCATAAACTAAAAGAGTCTATCACTTTTGATGCGCAAAATAACTGGTTTGTGTTTGATAGTGGGGATGGCGTTCGGGTTAATATTATTGAAATTAAAGCCCGCTTAAAAAGCCCTGAAAGTATGGTCACCAAGCTTGGAAAGGATTTAGAAGGTGAGGCTTATGATATCAGGGATATTTTAGCGATTACTTTTATCTTAAGAGAAAAAGACGATACCTTAAAACTGTTTCATGCCTTACAAAAGAAAGGCGTGATTCTTCAGGAAAATACCCGTTCGCAGTCTATAACCCAGACCTTGTTTGATACACCCGAAAGCATGATTGAAGCTGTGAGACGGCTGATGTTTAGTTTGTCGCAAAGTGCCGGACATGAAGAAGAAAGTTCCGAACAGGCGGTGCTCGCTAATGCTAAAACCTTTTATGAAGCCTTAAGTATGAATGCCGAGAAGAATCAGCATTCATCACTAGGGCATAGAAAGTTTCAATGCAAAATCAGTTATTCCTTGCCGATCCATCGGGAAGCCAGGACGCATAAAATCATGGTACCCGGCACGGCTATTTATGCGCGTAGAAATGAGGTTGATAAAAAGACCCAGGAGCACACCCTGGGGGTTGAATTACGTATATCAGATGAAGATAGCTGGAGTACTTCGGAGCAAATAGGCGACTCTCATCATAATGCGTATAAATTCAGACAGTTGATTTCAGTGATGAACCGTATCTTCAAGAATGTGTTTAATATGCCTAAAGAGATTGTGCCTCAATTAAAGCAGGACCAGGGAACTTTGTTTTCTTGAGTCTCATCTGAATGTTTCTTCATTTTCAGGGTCGTCGAAAAACCTGGCATCATCGACCTTTTACATACTCTCTCCTATAAAGGCATGGGGATTTTCAACGATTATGATTATAACGCCCCACAATTCTGGATTGCCAGACGTTATCTGGAATCTGTGTGTTAGTTACTGGCTTTTACTGCACTAGGCGCAGAGAAACCTGTTAGAAAATCTTTAGTGTTTTCGGGATGTTTTTTGACGACATTGTTCCTGGTCCCCTCAATTCTTTATTTTAAAAACTTTCCATCTTGTTTTGTCGCTGGTCAAGGATTAACTGAGTTTAAAATAATCAGTGAATATGTCATATGTGCCATCCTCACGCTAAACATTCTGATTTTAAATCGGTAGCCGCATCTTGAGTCGCGCGAATACCAACTGATTTTGATTTGTTGCTCTTCATGATTGCTATTGAATTGTGTTTTACACAATATGTGACCGACACCATGAGCGATACATTCTATGAGCTTGGTCATTTATTCAAAATCGTTGCGTTTTATTTGATTTATAAGGTGTTGGTGGTAACCGGCATACGAAACCCTATCAATTTACTGTTTCATGATTTAAAAACCAGCCAGGACCAACTGCTGGAGGCGGAAGCTTTAGCGAAACTCGTTGGATGGGAATGGCAATTTCCCAACGGAATTTGGCGTTGTACGGATGAAATTTACCGGATTTTAAAGTTCCCTCTTGCTACGCCAATCAATACGAATACTTTCCTTTCCAAACTTAAAGTTGCTAGCAGGGAAGACTTCCAGGCTATGCTTGATCAAACCCGTTTTAGCGATCAGCCTTTCGAGTTATGTCCTAGCCTTGAAAATAGCGATGGTTGTCATTTTGCTCAACTTAAAGGTGAGGTATTTCGCAATAGCCAGGGGTAAGCTGAGTAATTAGTCGGTACATTGCAGGATACTACCACGCAACAACAAATATTCCCAAAATATGCTTGTAACGGTGGCTGATTCGGGTAAGATTAATGCCCCAATTGTTGAGGTTTTTACAAAGTCGGTTCCCCCTTCCATAAAAATGAATGCCAATTTAAGCGTGCAAACAGGGCAAAACACTTTACTGAATAAAGTCGTGAATAACCAACTGGATATAAGTCCTTTGAAAGGACACAGCATCCTCTTAGCCGAGGATAACAAAGTCAATCAGGAAATTACCCTGGAAATTTTACAAGATGCTGGGCTTATAACCGACTTAGCGGAAAACGGTGCACAATCCATTGTCTTGGCAACCAGAAATGAATATGACATGATTTTGATAGTATCTGAAACCGTATTATTGCCCGTTACTCAAGCAGAATATAAACGAGCCACCGATCAATTGCTCGAATTACTTTTAAGTGAAGATTTGTCGGCACGTAAATACTATCGAGAGCAACTTGATGATGAGCAATTGTCCAGAATCGTCAAGGCGGCGCCCTTGCATGATATCGGTAAAGTCGGTATCCCTGACCATATTCTTTGCAAACTCGGTAAGTTAACCGAGGACGAGTTTGCGATTATGCGAACACATACCGTCATTGGTGCGAATGCCATCGCCACAGCGATACAGAGAGTCAATCAAGCGGATACCTCCATTTATCATCGAGACCAGACCCCCATGACTTTTTTAGAAGTAGGGCTTCAAATCGTCTTATGGCATCATGAACGCTGGGACGGGCACGGATATCCTGACAAGCTGTCGTGTACGCATATACCGCTACCCGCCAGAATTATGGCTCTTGCCGATGTTTACGATGAACTAATAAGCAATCGGGTTTATAAAAAAGCGTTTCCAATCCGAAAGGTAGAAGAAATTATCATTTCCGAAAGGGGTAAGCATTTTGATCCTGTTATCGTTGATGTGTTCATTCAGCTTAGAAATGAGTTTGAAAAAATAGCCAGGAAACTTTCAGACTCCATAGAGGTAGCTAAATGAAATACATTTTTAGCGATATAAAGTCGCTTGATAATAGCATCAAGCCATTATCTTCAACCATTGTTGCTACCGTTAATCATTCTACCTGGATGCTGCAAATTCTGGGTTTAGCCGTTGCCTATTTGGTCACAGGTAAAATAGGCATTTTTCTAGCGATTCCACCCGGCTATGCAACGGCTATCTGGCCACCTTCCGGTATTGCTTTGGCTGGTATTCTGCTTTACGGTTATCGTGTATGGCCGGGAATACTGTTGGGATCAATGCTGGTCAATTTACCTACCACCTGGGACAGCAGCTCGTCATTCGATATTTTTATTTCAATGACGATTGTACTCGCCATTAGTTCAGGTGCAGCCTTGCAAGCGATTGTCGGCACTTATCTGTTAAGACGATTTGGCGGCTTCCCGAATTCACTTGGGAGTGAGAAAGAGGTTTTCTCATTCATGCTTTTTGGGGGTATTTTAAGTTCTCTGATAAATTCGACCCTTTCTGTCACAACTTTGGTGCTGAGCAATCGAATCCCAATGACAAATTTCCTTGCTAACTGGGGAACCTGGTGGGTAGGGGATGTTATTGGGGTATTTATTTTTACGCCATTAGTTTTGATGTGGACACTTAGCCCCTACACTGATTGGGTTAACAGGCGAAAGCCTATTAGTCTGGCAATTGTGACCACGTTTTTGCTGACGACGGCTCTGGTTTTCTATGCAAGCCAAAAAGAAAGTGAACAGCTCAATTTCGAATTTGTCAGGGAGGCTACTTCATTTAAGGTTACACTGGAAAAGTCAATCCTGATGTATTTAGATACGTTACGTTCACTTGAAAGCTTTTACTCGGCTTCGAATACGGTAGAACGGGAAGAGTTTGATGCCTTTGTGTTAAATTCATTAAATAGTTTGCCGGGTATCCAGGCATTGGAATGGAGCCCCATTATCACCTCTGCAAAGCGGGATTCATTTGAAAAAAACATCCGACATAATGGTTTTCCGAATTTCCAGATCACCGAACGGGATGGTCATAAACATATTTTACGCGCAAATGAACGTCCAGAGTTTGTTCCTGTTACTTTTGTAAAACCCTACGAGGGGAACGAAACGGCTTTAGGTTATGACCTATATTCAGATCCGATTAGGCGAGAAGCGCTTGATCGGGCGAGGGATACCGGGGAAATCGCCATAACGGCTCGAATTACTTTAGTCCAGGACAAGGGCAATCAATTCGGTGTGCTTGCGTTTATGCCCCTTTATAAAAAGAATCTTTCGCACAATAACACGGCAGAACGCCGCCTCAATATTACCGGATATGTTCTTTTGGTATTTAGAGGGGGAGATATCGTTACCGCTTCGCTGCATAACCTAAACACCGATAAATTGACTTATCAGCTTATTGATGAAACTGCGCCAATCGGCGAGCAACTGCTTTTTGCCAGTGGTCAGAAAGAACTCATACCCTTCACCCTGAACGAAAAAGGCTTATTTGGAAAACACCTCTCCTTGATTAGCAGTTCAAGCATTCCGATCGGTGGCCGTCAATGGCGATTTGATATCATACCTACCCAGAGTTTTTTTGCTGATCACCGCTCCTTTACAGCATGGATCATTTTGTTGGCCGGACTGTTGCTCAGCAGTCTGGTTGGCGCATTTGTTTTGGTATCAACCGGACACAGTGCTCTGCTTCTGAGGCGGGTAGAAGAACGGACGACTGAATTAAGGCAAAGCGAAGAGCGCTTTCGCACTCTGGCAAATTCTGCCCCTGTGCTGATCTGGATGTCCGGTAAAGATAGATTATGTGTCTGGTTTAATCAGGTTTGGCTGGATTTTACGGGACATAGTATGGATCAGGAAATCGGCAATGGCTGGGCCGAGGCTGTGCATCCGGAAGATGTGGATCATTGCCTGGATATTTACGTGACGCATTTTGATCAGCGTAAAGAATTTCGTATGGAATACCGTCTGCGCCGCCATGATGGTGAATATCGATGGATTGATGACTATGGTGTTCCACTGATTGACGATCAAGGGTATTTCACGGGGTATATCGGTTCCTGCTTTGACATTACCGAACTTAAAAGTACCGAGGAAATGCTTAATCAATTGACAATTGAACAACATGCTATGCTGGATAATGGACTGGTTGGCATTGCAAAAATCAAGGGTCATCAAATTAGCTGGAAAAACCAGGCGATGGCAAAAATGTTTCGTTATGAATTTTATGAGCTTGTTGGCATGAATACCTGTGTTTTGTTTCCAGATGAGTCGTCTTATCAAGCGTTTTATGATGCCTCCTACCCCATTCTCAATACGCAGGGTGTTTACCGAACGCAAATTCTAATGTTACGAAAAGACAGAGTGGGAATCTGGATTGATCTCCATGGGTCTCGGTTGTCTGAAGAGAGCGGTGAATTTCTTTGGATTTTGGTTGACATTACACTACAGAAGCAACGTGAGGAGCAAATTTCAGCCCTTGCCTATCACGACATTCTGACCGGGTTGCCAAATCGTCAACTACTCAGTGACCGATTAAATCAGGCGATTGCTTTGGCCGAACGCAGTCATCAATTATTGGCTGTTTGCTATCTGGATCTTGATGGTTTTAAACCCGTTAACGATCAGTTCGGTCATGATGCAGGCGATAAATTGTTAATCGAGGTGGCGCGTCGGATGCAAAGCGCTGTGCGGGCCAACGATACTGTGAGTCGAATGGGGGGAGACGAGTTTGTGCTTTTGTTAAGCAATCTGGAGCGGGTAGAGGACTATCATATTGTGCTGCAACGCGTCATTGACAGTATTAACTTACCCATTTTTTTGGATGAAGTCAATCAGGTCACAGTGAGTGCAAGCATCGGCGTCACTTTATTTCCGACTGATAAATATGATGCGGACACGCTGTTACGACATGCTGATCAGGCGATGTATCAAGCTAAAAAATCAGGTCGTAATTGCGTTTGTTCATATGATTTAAGTTTATGTGGGGAGTTGTAATAATACAGGCCTCCAGTTTTGTGTACCTTTTTCGGTAGGCGACATTTTCTTCAGGTCAAGCAATTTGAGCATGCGCTATTCGCTGATAGCGCGAGAAAAAAGTAAAATACCAGCGGGTGCTCGTCGTTTATCAGGTGGAACTCACCAAATATCACGTGGTCCTACATGATTATCAGGCTCTATTCGCGTAAAGCGCGTGATAAACGTGAATTCCCTTGCGTTTTTCAACGGCTTACCGATTCAATTCACTTGCATTCTGTAAACTATGTTATATCACACATTTTTTATTTAAAAACAGGTGATATGACACACTTTTTTTTGATTAATTCTCCGAATATCCCGAAATAAGTTCTACCACCCCCCACAGCTTCAACTCCTTTTCAATTGTAATCAATTGATATCAAATAAAAAAAATCTTATAGTGCTTAGAACAAAAGCTAAGCAAAGATTAGATGGCATTTATTTTGCTTAAACTAATAAATCACACAATAAACCCTTTAGATTAGGTATTATCATGACTACTCAACTGGTAGCCAATGAGGCTCTAACTCAGCTTTATCGAGAACATCATTCCTGGTTACTAGGCTGGCTGGATAAGCGCTTACAGTGTCGCTTACTGGCTGAGGATCATGCACAGGATACCTTTATGCGTGTGATTGCCTCCACCAATGTACATGAGATTCGTGAGCCGCGTGCCTACTTAACCACTATCGCCAACGGTTTGTTGATTAATCACTGGCGCAGGTCTGCGATAGAAAAAGCGTATTTGGATCGACTCGCCACTTACCCGGAAGCGTTAACCCCTTCGCCAGAAGAGAATGCCATCATACTTTCCACCCTACAGGAAATTGATGAATTACTGGATCAACTACCCGGCAAAGTCCGAAAAGCATTCCTGATGTCACAACTGGATGGCTTAACCTATGTCGAGATTGGTGTACAGCTTGGGGTGAGTGATCGCATGGTAAAAAAATACATGGCACAGGCCATGCTGCATTGTTTAACCGCAAACCGTTAATGAGCATGATCAATCAAGAGCGTTCACACGTACCCCCCGCTGTATTAGCAGAAGCTGCCGAGTGGTTTGCGGTATTAGGTTCAGGTCAGGAAAACACAACTGAAACAGAACAATGGCAAACATGGCTCAATGCGCATCCTGATCATCGCGCGGCCTGGTCAAGAGTCGAATACTTCACCGGAAAGTTTCATAACTTGCCGGCCAATGCCGCCTCCGCTGCCTTAAATACCCCCGATTTTTATCGCCGTCGCACCTTAAAAGCACTCGCACTGTTTGGCGTGATTGGTCTGTCAGGCTGGCGAATCTCCAGAGAAGACTACTTTAAGGAATTGACCGCCGATTACCAAACTGCCTTGGGAATAACTAAAACCATCACCCTGGCTGATGGCTCAAAAGTCACTTTAGATACCAATAGTGCTTTTAATGTTAAATTCACCCCCACAGTGCGGCAAATGCAACTGGTGACTGGAGAGATTTATATCGAAACGGCACCTGATAACAGTGGGCAGCACCGGCCCTTTGTGGTTGATAGCCAGGAAGGGCGGGTTATGGCATTGGGGACGCGCTTTAGTGTCAGGCAACAAAAAGGTTATAGTCAGGTTAATGTCTATGCCGATGCAGTTGAGATTAGACCGGCCAAACCGAATGCCAGTCAATTGATCCTTAAAACCGGACAAGCCACCCGTTTTACCCAGGAACATATTGACACTCTTGAATCGGTCAATGCAGAGCGTCCGGCCTGGACACAAGGTATTCTGCTGGCTGACAATATGCCTCTTAGTGAATTTCTTTTGCAGGTCAATCGCTACCGTCACGGTTATATCAGCTGTGATCCACAGATTGCCGGATTGCGTATTGTTGGTGCTTACCCACTTAATAACACCGATCGGATTCTGGCTACCTTAGAACAAACGCTCCCGGTTAAAATCACCCGGCCTTTACCGCTATGGGTAAAAGTGTTGCCGAGTTCTTAACCGTATCTTCTTTTAAACTCCCCAGAGAGAAGATAAAGGAACTGCGTAGAGCTCATTGCCCAACGGTAGCGTCTCTGTGCCGTCATAAAGAAGCACACCCATTTTGAATGAGTCTCCTGCAATACTAGCTAATTTCTTTAAGCCGCGCAAGTCGGTGCTTTTGACTGTTGCCGCTGCTTTTACTTCGACGGCCACGAGTTGTCCAGCAGCGTTTTCGATCACGATATCGACTTCAAATTTATCAACGTCTCTGTAGTACATTAGGCGATAGTCACCCTCTGCCGTTGTGGTGTGCTTAAGTAATTCTCCGAACACGAAGCTTTCTAATACATTACCAAATCGTGTGCGATCTTTAAAAATCTCCTCAATGCTCAAATCAATGAGTGTGGATAGTAATCCTGAGTCAATGAATTGCAATTTTGGCGATTTAACAACACGATTGAGGCGGTTGTGTGACCAAACATCAATGCGTCTGAGCAGATACATTTGCTCAAAGATACCGATATAGCGTGAAGCTGTTTTACCGTCTAAATTTACTTGCCCCCCTAATTTACTGTAGTTACACATTTGGCCTGAGGTTTGAGCTAAGGCACGCAGGAATCTAGGTAGTTGTTCTAGTTTTTCAATGCCAGCTATGTCTTGTACATCTCGCTGTATTAAGGAATCAATATATTGCCGAAACCAGACCACACGTCGTTTTGTTGATGATCTTGAAATGGCCTCAGGGTAACCTCCTCTCAGCACTCGTTCAACCAGATCATCACCAATTGAAGGGGAAGTGGCTGCTAAAATTCGCCCCGAAAAGGCGTTATCAATCCAGTTCGCTGTGCGAGTTTCTATTTCGCTCTGTGATAAGGGTAATAGTGACAAGGTCTCCATGCGGCCTGCTAATGAATCGGCTACAGTGGGTAGCGTCATTAGATTAGCCGAGCCAGTCAGTAGGAAACGTCCTGGTCGACGATCTTCATCAACACTTTTTTTAATGGCTAGTAGTAGTTGCGGTGCGCGTTGAATTTCATCAATGACTGCGTAATCTAGACTACGAATCAAGCCAACAGGATCTTCACGGGCCGATAAGAGTGTTAGTTGATTATCAAGCGTCAGATAACGGAACTTGTGTTCAGCAATCTGGCGCACCAGCGTGGTTTTACCTGATTGACGCGGTCCAGCAATTAAGACGACGGGGGTATCCAGTAAGGCTTCTGCTATACGCGATTTGATTAGGCGTGGATAAAGAGATAATAGGGTCATGTATTTATATTGTCGTAAATTACGGAATTGAATTACGTAAATTACGGATCTAAAGTACGTATTATTTGGATTATAAATAAGGGAGCCAGTGTGGACAACACTTTTCTGCCCACCACGGCATCTAGTTGTATGCCACTATGAAAAAAATGGGGTTGCGTATGTCTACTGAACAAGCTAGGGGTTATATTGAACTAGATAGAAGTAAATTTATCTGCGCTAACTTATCAGAAGATAATCTCTGATAATGAAATTTGAGCGTTTAGACCCAAAAAAACATCAAAGAAAACTCTTTAATTGTGGCGTTATTTCACTCAACTTGTATCTGCAACAATTTGCTAATCAAGATCAAAAACGCGGATTGACGCAGGTTTATGTGCTGGCAGAACAGCAGCACATTATAGGTTATTACTCAATTTGTGCTCATTCTATGCCTACTGATCAATTGCCGAATAACTCTAAATTAGGCGCATTAGGCATGATAGTCGATGCCAAAGATGAAAAGATTTCTCTAATCAGTTGGGCATATTTTGCATGTGCCTAACTGGTCGGAACAATGAAATTGCGAAAATTTAAGTTTTTCCAGGCAAGGCTTTGTAAAGGCTTTCACGATTAAGTACAGTGTCAGCAGCAAGTTGAGTAATTCCTTTAGCTTTGGCAACATGACCCAACGCAGTCACAAATACAGCCGGACCATCATCCAAAAAAGCTTGGTTAAGGTACTCGCTCATTTCTTCTTTTGTTAGAAGAAAATCAAAGGGGTTATAAGGTTTTGTTTCAGAATACCGTTCGATAATCTCCTCAAATTTCGCCATCTTGACAGCGGAAATGTCCTGATTTTCTTAAACCGCTTTGCCAAGTAACGCCCAATGTTCACTCTGTTTTGGCGTCGATCTGTGCGTGGTTTTTGCCGCTGTTTGGGCTTCTTCTAATAAATTGTCAGACAATTGGATGGTTGCCATGTGGATTCTCTAAGAACAATTAAAAAAACAATGTATCTTCTTTTACGATGTGGTGCAAGAAAGAGATAATTGGGTCATACATTGACATTCAAATCGGAGCCGATATCTTATGGCTGGAAGCCATGCATCTTTAAGCTGTTAACCATCTTCATAACCGCATCTTACAAATAATTTAAACTTTTTTTCGTTATTGAGTTCCCCTTTTTGATTTTCGATTGGCAATAGAAATAAGAACACATTATTTCTATCAGGAGAACCTGCATGTCAAAGCTAAAAAAGAATCCAGCGCGGGATAGATCATCATCCCGTTTGCAGCAAACGATTAACGGTCTGGTATTAGCCTCTGCTCTGGCTGTATCACTTTCTGCAATAGCCGAGGGTAAGACGGATACCACTACCAAACGTCATTATCATATTAGTAGTGGCTCACTGAGTCATGCATTAACCCAGTTTGCCGGGAGTGCTGGGATATTATTATCCACTGACGCCAGACTGACCGATGGAAAAACCTCAGCAGGACTGGATGGAGAATACACCGTTGAAGAAGGATTTAAAAAACTCCTGGCGGGTAGCGGTCTGACTTATACCCTCACCGGTAATAACTCGGTAGCGATTAAAGTGGCTGATTCTAAAAGTGATGCGGTATTGAATTTGCCGACGGTGAAGGTTACTGGTAAGGCTGTTTATGATTCAAATGATCCTTATAACCCCGATTACAACCGTACTAATGCTTTCACCGCAACTAAAACCGATACACCGTTGATGGAGACGCCTTATTCAGTAACCGTCGTACCACAACAGGTACTAAAAGATAAACAGGCCATTCGAATAGAAGATGCTGTCAATAGCGTGGCTGGGGTACAGTCAAGTTATACCAATGGTGGGCTTAGCGACGTATTTATGATGCGCGGCTTTCAAAATCTGGATACTTATCGGGATGGTTTTCTTCAGCCTTCGGCTTTGGGTGGTGGCACAAGTAAGCGCCAAGTGGCCAATCTGGAACAAATTGAAGTGCTCAAAGGGGCGGGTTCTATGTTGTATGGACGTAGCGAACCCGGTGGCGTAATCAATCTGGTCACCAAACGACCTCAGGCTGAATCATATAACTCAATACAACAACAATTCGGCTCTTACGGCTTCTACCGTACCGCTATAGACTCAACCGGCGCTATCACGCCCGATAACAAGCTGCTCTATCGGGTTAATTTGTCATACGAGAATGCCGACTCCTACCGTGACTTTGTAAAAACAGATGATGTTTTTATCACACCAAGTTTCACATGGAATGTGTCCGATAAAACGCAGGCTAACCTAGATATTAGCTATGAACATTTTAATAATACCAGTGATTCAGGTATTCCTCCTATAGGTAATCGGCCAGCCCTCGTCCCCATTAATTTGCAAATGGGTGAGCCAACGAACAACAAAAATGTCGGAGATAGAACCTATGTAGGTGCCAACTGGTCCCATAAATTTAATGACAAATGGAAGTTTACTCATCGGTTCGGCGCGGAATTTCTTGAACTTACTCAGGATTACACCTTTTTCTTCTCGCAACCCGATGCAGCGGGTAATTTTGTAAATATGAATGGAAACACTGTAGGTGGCACCCGTGGTTTTAACAACGGTCTAGTGCATCAACAAAACTATTACACCACGCTTAACTTAAACGGCAAGTTTAATACCTCGGTGCTGGAGCATTCTACGCTTTGGGGGTTTGACTATTTTGTGATCGATAACCAGGGGGCTAACTCAAATGCGCAGCCTTTAAATGATACTTTTAATATCTTCAATCCCACTTATCAGGCGACGGCTTCTTCTGGAACTTTCTCGCCCATGCCTAAATACAACCAGGAGTGGTATGGCTTGTATTGGCAAGACCAGATCAAGTTTCCATTCAATGTCCACGGTAATGTCGGCATACGTTACGATAATGCTACAAGCAATAGAAATAGCATAACTGATGGCATTACCATGACTACGGATGATCACTTTAGTCCTCGGGGTGGATTGCTGTGGAAGCCAATACAATGGTTATCAGTATATGGTAATTACAGCGAAAACTTCGGACCTTCAAACAATCTATTTAATGTCCCGCAACAACAGATAATTGCGCCAACACTTGCTAATCAATGGGAACTAGGTGCTAAAACCGAGTTCTTCAATGGGCGCTTAACGTCATCCTTTGCCTATTTTGATTTAACCAAAACCAATGTTCCTGTTTATGATCCGAACAACTGGCTACTACAAAGAGCTGCCGGTAAGCTGGAAAGTCGTGGCTATGAGTTTGAAGTGGCGGGTGAGATATTACCAGGCTTGAGAACGGTTGCTGCCTATACCCTTCTGGATTATGCCAAGGTAGTTCTTGGCTCAATGGGAGGCGTTAACGATGAAACAGGAAAGCGGATGTTTAACACGCCGCGAAATTATGGCAGTTTATGGAATACCTATGAGCTCCAGAATGCCACATTACGTGGATTGAAAGTCGGCGGTGGCGTTATTGCGGCGAGCCAAAGCCAAGGTACAAATTATAACGACTTCCAATTGCCAGGTTATGTAACTCTCAATTTAATGACCAGTTATGGTATGAAGGTCGTCGGAAAAAAGGTTACTTTGCAACTCAACGCTAATAACCTACTAGATAAAATTTATTATTCGGGTACTAATACCGGTAACATGATAGGCGTTGCAGCTCCCCGTATGTTTATGGGGTCGGTTAAAGTCGAATTTTAGCGTGATGAGTTGGGTTTCTACCATACTGGTAACTCGAATATAAACTAACGAGATTTGTTGAGGCTAAATTAACTTTTCGATGTTTTATATGCAAAGTTTATGATTATGTTGTTACTGAGTCTAAAAAGTCGTCGTAAATTGTGGCTCAAGGTACATTTGTATCTTGGGCTGTTTGCAGGAGCAATATTCGTATTGATTGGACTCACTGGTTGCTTACTGGCTTTTGAACTTCCGCTGGATGAGTGGCTTAATCCCAGACTCATGACGGTTCCTACTTCCAAAGAACACAATAGCTATTTACCACTGAATACGATTGTTGCATCCGGCCTGAAAGCCTTGCCCAGCAATGGCAAGGTTATCAGCTTGGGTTTTCCGAGGCATTCAGGTTTAGCATTTGATCTCTGGTTTGAGCAGCCATCACCGAAGGCAAGCTATCAGGAAAGACATCAAATATTCATTAATCCTTACACGGCTGAGGTAACTGGTGAACGCTTATTAATTGATTTTAAGCGGATATGGCGCAATCCATTTAAAGATTTTGTTCTACGTTTACACTATTCCTTAGGACTAGCCTCAACCGGTATGAATATAGTCGGTTTTATAGGAATAGGGCTATTGTTTTCCGTTATAACCGGTTTGGTTTTATGGTGGCCTAGTCCAGGCAAGCTAAAAAAATCACTAGCGATTAAATATCCTTCCAGTACAGAACGACTTACTTTCGATTTACACAAAACCTTCGGGTTTTATAGTTCGTTTGTGTTGTTATTTTTAATTGCGTCTGGCATTTATTTGATCTTTCCTGACTATGGCAGGAGCTTGGTCGGTGTTTTTTCGCCGGTGTCTTTGCCTTGGCCGGAGTTTCAGAGTGCCACTTTTGTCAGCGACAAAAAGACAATCAATTTAGAGCAGGTTGTTGCTATTACCGATACACGATTTCCAGAGGGAGATTATCGTTGGATTGCTTTTCCCAATAACGAACAGGGGGTATATGTTGTCGGCAAGGCTGAAATCGGTGAAGTTAATCAAAAATCCCCTTATCGACGCCTTTGGATTGATCAATATAGCGGAAACATAATTCATGAAGTAGAACAACGTAACCGTAGTGTAGGTGATTTGTTTATAGAATGGATTTACCCGCTTCACACCGGTGAGGCTTTTGGCTTTACCGGACAAATGATTATTTTAATATCAGGACTCATACCCACAGTTCTCTATGTGACGGGCTTTATTCGTTGGCGGCAAAAGCGCCGTGCTGCAAAACATCATCAATTGTATGCGCAAACAACAAAATAGTTATGAACAGGCCAGATTAGGTTTACATCCTTGATACAGACACAATTCTCCACTTTAATAATTTGTCATGTTTGGCTACTCGCAGTTTTCTTGCTAAGTGCCTGCTCTGCACCCCCTGTGCGTGATGCTAATACCTTGGTATTTGCAAGACCATCACAGTGGACGAGTCAGTATCCTGCTGCCGATAACGCTTTTAGCGGTTGGTTAAAAACGTTTAATAATCCGCAGCTATCTATACTGGTTCAGCAAGGACTCATGGCAAATTTTGATCTTAAAGCTGCCGCTGCGCGTGTGGATGCTGCCCGTGAGCAGGCCGTTATCGCAGGCGCAGGCCGATTGCCGCAATTAGCGTTTGCACCGGGTTACCAAAGCAGTCAGGATGTCGTTAATGGCGAAAGCAGCGCTTTTACAGCGTTGTTTGCACTCAGTTGGGAGCTGGATATCTGGGGACGTATTAAAACCACGCAACAAGCCGCAGGCCAAGAGGCAGAAGCGGCTATTGAAGATTATCAGGCGGTGCGTTTGTCGCTGGCGGCACGGATTGCGCAAACCTATTTTGAGATCACTGAAGCCGACTTACAAAGTCGTGTGGCCGAACAGTCGGTTAAGGATAGAGGCGTGATTGTTGATTTGGTACGGGGACGTTTTAATAAAGGTCTGACCCGGGGGCTGGATTTACGTCTGGTGCTGACGGATGTGGCGAACGCGCAGGCGCAATTGGCGCAGAATCAAAATAACGTGCAAATACTACAACGGCGTTTACAAGCCTTATTAGGTCAGTATCCAGATACTCGCTTGCCAGCAGCCGATAAACTACCAGCGCCACCTGCAAGCTTGGCGGCAGGTTTACCCGCTGAATTGCTAGAACGCCGCCCGGATCTGCTTGCCGCATTTAAACGTTGCCGTGCGATGGATGCCCGTTTGAATAGCGCCCAAAAAGCCTTGTTACCCCGCATTACCTTAACCGCTGCCGGTGGAGCCAGTAGTCCGGCCCTCATGGAAGTCATCGATCCGCGTGCTGCCGCCTGGAATCTGGCTGCCGGTTTGGCACAGCCGGTGTTTACCGGGGGGCGCTTACAGGCCGATATTCGTCTTAAACAAGCCAATGTCGAGGAAGCCTATAATCAATATCAAAGTGTGGCCTTAAATGCATTTCGTGAAGTGGAGCAAACCTTGGCTGCCGAAAGCCACTTGCGAAAACAGGAACAGGCATTACAAGAAGCGGTATCGCAAACCGAAGCCAGTCGTAAATTGGCGGTCTATGCTTATCAGCAAGGCTTAATCGAGATTTTAACCTTGCTGGATAGTTACCGCAGTACGTTAAATGCACAAAGTGCCCATCTGGCGGTGCAGCGGCAATTGCTGACTAACCGGATCAGTCTGTATTTGGCCTTGGGTGGCCCCGTATGAAGCAACCCGTTATATCCCTCAAAGTTCTGTTACCTCTCGCTGTTTTGGTGTTGGCTGGCGTAGCCAGTTGGATAGTATTTGCCTTGCGAACTCAACCCGCACCTCAAAATAGCACTGCCACTATTCCTGACGTTAACGTGCTGCGCGTTCAGCCCCAAAGCGTGCGTCTGAATGTGTATTCTCAAGGCGTGGTGTCGCCGCGCGAGGAAATTGATCTGGTCAGTGAAGTGGCTGGTAAAGTGGTGCAAATGCATCCGGCTTTGGTGGCGGGTGGCTTTTTTAAGGTCAATGACTTGTTGTTAACGATAGACCCGCGTGATTACGATTACGCGATAACGGCGGCCCAGGCCAAAATCGCCGAAGCCAAACGGGTATTAATTTCCGAGCAAGCGCAAGTCGAACAGGCCCGGCATGAATGGCAAGCGCTTGGCGAAGGTGAGGCCAGTTCGCTGGCCTTGCGCAAACCACAACTGGCAGAAGCAGAGGCTAAGTTGCAAGCTGCACAGGCCGATTTAGCCAAAGCACAACTTAATCGCAGTCGCTGCGAGTTGCGGGCACCGTTTACCGGACGGGTATTAAGCAAACAGGCCGGTGTGGGTCAGTTTATAGTGGTAGGAGCGGTTGTAGCGCGAATTTACGCCAGCGACGTGGCCGAAATCCGTTTGCCGATCAGTACCGAACAACTGACGTTCCTGAATCTGCCGTTGGCGTTATCACCTGTCGATGTCAGACAGTGGCCTAAAGTGACGGTAACTGCTGATTTGGGTGGGCACTCATATCAATGGCTGGGGCATATTGTTCGTAGTGAAGCCGCCCTCTCCGAAGACAGCGGCCAATGGTATTGGGTCGCTCAAGTGCTTAATCCGGTGCTGCCGGTTGCTCAGCGTCCGCCCTTGATAAAAGGTTTGTTTGTTCACGCTGAAATTGAAGGCACTGAACGAGCTAATGTTTATCGTTTGCCACGCAATGCGATCAGTTCCCTGCAGACGGTGAAGCTGGTTAATGCCGAACAAAAACTGGAAATACGCACCGTCCAGGTATTATGCAGTGATTCGGACGCGGTTATTGTTGAATCGGGACTAAAACCGGGTGAGCGTGTGGTGGTATCCGAATTGCCGATGGCTATTAATGGCACCACGGTGAAGGTACTGAATGACTAAGCGCATTCGTACAGGAAACCTGCTCGCCTGGTTTGCGTCCAATCCAGTGGCGGCCAATTTGTTAATGCTGCTGATTATGAGCGGCGGTGTGTTGGGCATTGCCGATGTTGATAAGGAAGTCTTTCCCCGTTTTAATCCTCATCAGATTGTCGTTAATACCCAATACCCTGGCGCAGGGACGGCAGAAGTTGAGGAGTCAGTGTGCATACCCATTGAAGAAGCCATTGTTGATATTCCCGGCATTAAGCATTTACACAGTGAGATGCGGGGTGATGATTGCCGAATCGAGGTAGAGATTTTGCCCGAGGTTACCCGCGAACAAGTCATGGCCAGTGTGCAAAGCAAGGTACAAGGACTTGCCAAATTGCCCAAGCTACTGGAAAAAATTCAGGTGCTGCCCGCTGATCGTAACGAAGATGATGGGGTGATCTGGGTGGCCTTACACGGTAATACCGATGCTTTTACCCTCCAAAGTTTTGGTGAACGGATTCAACAACAACTGGCCGCCATCCCTGGAGTCAGCAGGGCCCGTAATTACGGTGAAATGGGTTATGAATTAGCGATTGAGGTAACTCCGGACACGTTGCGTCAATACCAGATGACCCTGGATGAAGTTGCACAAGCGGTACGCAAAGCATCGGTTGATTTTCCGGGCGGGTTACTTAAAAATCCCGACGGTGAATTGCTGTTACGGGTGAATCAACGGGCTAAAGATGTCGAGGCTGTGGGTAGTTTGATTATCAAAACCTTACCTAATGGCAATCGGGTACGACTTGATCAAATAGCCACGATTAAAGAAGGGCTGGAAGAACGTTTGTCCGAATGGCATCACAACGGTGAAATAGCGCAGGGCTGGGAAGTGCATACCACTCAAGATAGTGTGGCGGTGGCACGTCAAGTTAAAGCGACGGTGGAACGTATCCGCCAGCAATTACCGCCGGGCCTGCGACTAATCACTTGGTGGGACGATTCGCAAGCTTATGATGAGCGTATTGATACCTTGCTGGAAGATGGTTTAAGCGGGTTCTTGTTGGTGTGTCTGGTGTTGTCGCTGTTCTTGCGGGTACGGGTGGCACTGTGGGCGGGTGTGGGTATTTTTACATCGGTGCTGGGGGCATTCTGGTTGATGCCGGCTTTGGATATATCCCTGAATATGTTGTCCTTGTTTGGCTTCTTGCTGGCGATGGGAATCTTGGTTGATGATGCCATTATTATTGGTGAGAGCGTGCATAGTCGCCAGGTTGAAAACAACTTGTCGCCGCTACAGGCCACTATTCAAGGTGTGCAGGATGTGGCGTTACCGGTGATTTTGTCGGTATTAATTGTACTGGTTGCGTTTTTACCCGGCTTGTTCTTGCCCGGTTGGGGCGGCCAAATGATGAAGCCGATTTGCCTGGTCATGATTTTAACCCTGGTATTTTCACTGATCGAAGCCTTGCTGATTTTGCCCTCGCATCTGGTCAGCGATGTAGAGTCAACTGATCATCCCAGCCGTTTACAGCGCATCAGACAGCGTATTAATGACCAGTTAGATTGTTTTGTCGAACAGGTGTATCGGCCGTTTCTGGAAACGGCGATGGCCTGGCGGTATTTAACTGTTTCGCTGTTTCTGGGATTAGTGGTGTTTTGTGGGGCATTGGTCGCGAGTGATACAGTAAGGCACTCAATTAATCCCGACGTTACCAAAGATAGCTTTTGGGTATCGATGCAGTTGCCACAAAGTGCGCCGTATAGTGAGGCCAAAGCCTTGGCCGCCAAGGTTGAACAGGCTTTGTTCGGTTTGCGTGACGAGCTGGATGGTGTCAGCAAGCCTGGACATAATGCTGATGATACCAGTGTCATTGTCGGAGTGGAAACCATGATCTTTGAACACGGTGCGGGAATCTGGCTGGAGTTTTCGCCTGAGGGTCGCCAACGACTGAAAGTGGAAGACTTTATTCGCGACTGGCGTGAGCGGATCGGTGATATCGGACGTGGAAAAGTTGACTTTATCTACAAAGAAGGCGATGTCCCCTATGACATCGAGTTGTTATTAGGGGCTAGCGATAGTGAGTTATTGCCGACTGCCGCCGAACAACTCAAGCAACAATTACAGGCATTGCCGGGTGTGTACGATGTTGTGGATTCCAGTGAACCGGGTAAACCCGAACTTAAACTCAGTCTTACGCCCAATGCCGAGCGATTGGGCTTGCGTTTGGAGCAACTGGCCGAACAGGTGCATCACGGATATTACGGGGATGAAGTACAGCGTTTTTTACGCGGTCGTAGCGAAGTTAAGGTGATGGTGCGTTATCCCTTGCAACAACGACAATCGCTGGATAAGTTAAAACAGCAACCGATACGCTTACCAAATGGTTCGACAGCGCCATTAAGTGACTTGGCTGATATTCAGTTAACGCCGGGTTATTCTCTCTTGGTTCGTGAAGACCGGCAACGGGTGCTTAAAGTACAGGCTCGTGTTAATACGTCTTTGGCCGATGCCAATGCGCTGTATGAGACTCTGGAACACAGTCAGATACCGGCTTTGCAACATGCATTCCCCGGCTTAACCGTCAAAATCGGTCAGGTACGGCTGGAGCAAGAAGCCATGCTGGCGGCTTTTGCCAAAAACACCCTGATGGCCTTGCTGGTGATTTATGCACTGATTGCGGTGCCGTTTAAGTCGTACTCTAAACCGGTAATCTTTTTGTTGGCAGCGCCGGTTGCCTGGTGTGGTGCAGTGCTGGCGCACTGGGCATTTGGTTTGCCGCTGTCGATGGAATCATTAGTCGGTATGATTGCCGCCAGTGGGGTGGTGGTCAATGACAGTCTGGTACTGCTGGATTATATCCGCCAACACGGTGATGACGATCAGCCGATTGAACGTTTAATTACCGATGCCTGTAGCTCCCGCTTTCGGGCCATATTTTTGGCCTTCTTAACCAACTTTGCCGGCTTTCTGCCCACATTGCTAGAAACCAGCCCGCAAGCACAATTTCTGATCCCGATGACCTTGTCGCTATCGGCGGGTTTACTGATCGGCATGACCGCCAGTTTAATTCTAACACCCGTGTGTTATGCGATTCTGGCACGTCCCACAAAATAATAATAATCGATAAGGTAGGACAACCTCGTATGAACTCATCCAATAAAAAGACCCAACGTGATGCACCTAATTTTAAGCTAACGGAGGGAAGGTGAGGGTGGGTCTATGGCATTCGGTGATTCAGTCCGCCAGTTTGCGCACCTTTATGCAGACCTCTCAGGGCTTTCCTGACCCCAGTCAGTTTTTGGTTTCAGCACTGGTACCACCGCAGCGTTTGCGGCGTTCTGTGGCGGTTACGTCGGCGGTGCTGGTTGCGGCTTTATTGCACGGCGGCTTGCTGTTTTGGTATTCCACCCGGCCTGCGCCATTACCGTTTTCAGCGGCGGCACCGTTACCCATGATTTCGATGGAGCTGTCAGCGCCACCATCACCGGTGGTCAATCAACCCGTTGCACCGCCGCAACCGCCCAAGGAAGTGGTTAAGCCCAAGCAAGAGAAGCCCAAGGTTAAACCCAAACCTAAGCCGAAAGCAAAACCATCGGAACGGTTGGTTAAACAAGTCGAGGAACGAAAGCAGGCACCCGAACCCGTCAGTGCGCCACCGATGACTTCGACCCCGCAAGCCATAAATCACAACGCAATGGCTGCACCGCGTAATGACACCTATATGCCGGCGGAGAGTAATGCCACGTATTTAAATAATCCCAAGCCGGACTATCCATTGACTGCACGGCAACGGAGTTGGCAAGGTACGGTGTTACTGCGGGTGTATGTCGGGGCTGATGGCAAAGCCTTACAAGTCAATATTCAGCGTTCCAGCGGTTATGACACCCTGGATGAGTCAGCCTTGGACGCGGTTAAGCAATGGCGCTTTGTACCGGCTAAACGTGGCGATACCGCCGAAGCCAGTTGGGCGACTGTGCCTATTGTTTTTGAACTGGATTAATGAATTGAACAACTATAACAACAATAATGAGAACTTTATGGACCATTTTTTTAGCTTATCCGAGACAGCGATCGTCGACGGCACCCTGTATATGTTGGGTTGCTTTTCTCTTGTCACCTGGAGCGTGATTCTGCTCAAGGCCGGTGAAATCACCTGGCATCGTTACCGTAATCATAAGTTGCTGCAGCATTTGAGTGGCACAATTACTTTGGAAACACTGGATGCCATCGACAGCGATCTTCAAAACCCTTTGGTGGATCAGGCCGGACGAATCTTAACCGTCGGTTGGCAAACTTATTCACGGGCTAAAAGTCTGACTAAGGCGCATACCCTGGAACACTTTGCTGCCTGGCATGCCCTAATCGAACGGGCTATGCGTCAACAATTGCAGAAAGAAAAAGCGAGGATGGAATCGGGCCTGGGCTGGCTGGCCAGTATCG
>CAIPPE010000294.1 GCA_903866825.1 uncultured Methylococcaceae bacterium | reverse complement strand
CCCTCTGAACCTTGTGATCGAATCGTTTGATCCAGGCCCACCAAGGATTCTACTTGCGCTTTAACGGCGGCTTCAATCTCCCAGCCCAGATCATCACGGAAAGTTTCCAGTTGTTTATGGCGTTTACGTAGCACCAGCATAATAGTGCCGGTGACATTTGCGCCTTTTCGAGTAATAGAATCAGTTTCTGTGACAACATACCACGCCGCAGTCACTTGTAAGCCACTGGCCCAAATGATATTAGCCATGTCAGCCCAGATAGAGCCGCTTTGATGGGTGAACATTAATATCTGAATACCGTTGTCCGGCATCTTTTCTGCCATTCTTCGATAAGCAGCAATCATGCCTTGGCGAAAGCCTTCATCTTCACCTTTAATGGCTAATGAGCGACGACTATCCCAAGTCCAATGCGCAAATTCGGTTGGTGGATTCTTGCGTAACCAGGCGATAAAGAACTCGGTGATTTCCTCGTATTTGACGGCATCACCGTAAGGGGGGTCAGTGATGTAGATGTCGTTTTCAATATTAACGTCTTGAGCTTGATGAGAGTTTACAATTGAACCTAAATTAATTGGAAAGGACTTAAAGGTTTCTGTTGAGAAAAAATGTTTCGTCCATTCACTGCCTCTACTAGCAAAGTTATAAAAAGTATTTAATGCCTGATTATAAAAAGTATGCTGTGTTTTTGAGTAGTTTGGCTCCCATGAGCATAGCTTAGAACTATAGTCTAAAAATCTACCAAACTGAGCCAATTCATGAGGTAATAAATCTTTACGATACAGCGCACCAAGTAATAACTGCCTAGGATTAAACAAATGATGCCAATGTGTCCAGCCTCGTGTACGAATAGGCTCATCAGTTTTAGCACCCGCCTCAATCACCATATCAGGAATAAATCCATTTTTCTGCCATTCAGTAAGATGACTGCTAACAAAATCAATTACTTTTTGTTCGCGTGCAATATCTTCGGTTGTTACAGTGCGAAATTGATAGTCAAACTGTGAGCCTTTATTTTTTTGCTTCATCCATTGAATACAATAAAGGCGCTCTTGAAAAACATCATCAGAACGAGGAATAAAATCTGATTTATCCCATAATCTTAGACGATTTTTATTTTCTTTACCGTCCTTGTAATCGCCTCGAATGGTATTAATGCTAATACGATAAATTATTTTGCCATCAGGAGAATGAATGACTTCACCTTGTTGTATTGTGCCTAATTTTGCAGCTTCAACTTCTGCAACCGTTTCAACATAAACGATCATAATGTCATAACGTTTTTCTGCCGTGACAGGAATTAAACGCGCAATGACTTGAGAGCCTTTACTGATAATAAAGGTAGGTAATAACGGGACTTTCCAGCCGCTTTCAGGACAAATAACTTCAACACAATAAAGATAAACCTTTCCTCGCCAACCTTTACCATCAGTTTCAACTTCTAATTCATCAACTTCAGCCTGTACTTTTTGAGCAAGTTCCTTTTGTGCATTATCGATTTCAATGCGCTTTTCTGGACTTGCGCCAACGATATTAAGACCGCCCCACGTCAACATACAAGCAATGGG
>CAIPPE010000293.1 GCA_903866825.1 uncultured Methylococcaceae bacterium | reverse complement strand
GTGGGGGCCTTCATCCCCATGATGTATGGGATTGATTTTACTCTGTCGGGGGTGACTCTTACCCTAAATAACCCCCCCCCAGTCTCCTCCAATCTCTTCTTCTTCTATAGGTACCTTTGATATGAAAAAGTTATTAATGATTCACAACGCGAACGATAATGCCAGTTTAGATTGATACACGGAATATTTGCCGCTAAACATTCATCTAAAATAGATTCCATGTCTTCTTCTAGCTCATCAGAATAGCCATCACCTTCTGACTTCTTCGCAAAGAACGACGTCGGTGACAATTGTTTTGGATCACCCACAACAATCGCCTGTTTAGCTCTGGCTACCGCACCAATCGCATCTGGCACAGTAATCTGACTCGCTTCATCAAAAATAACAACATCAAAGGCCTTACTATCAGCCGGCAGATATTGCGCAATACTCATAGGGCTCATCATGACACACGGTGTTAATTTGGTAATCACTTCTGGCATTTGACTCATCAATTGACGCAACGGTTTATGTGCCCTTTTCTTCTGAATCTCTCGTGATAACACACCCCACTCAGAACCGCGTTGAACATTCTCTGCGCTTGGTATCTCCTTAGCTAACAACGCAGTCACATAGTCCTGTGTTAACTTCATAAAACCCGTATCTAGCGCTTGATAAGTTTCAATTTTATGACGATGCTCAGCCGGTACAAAACCTCTTAACACATCATCATTATCAATGACCGAATTAACCCACCAACGCGAATAGTTTACCAATAACAATTCTTTTGCTGGCAACCCTCCCGTATTACCTAACTCAATATTATCAATTAGAGGCGCCAAACCTACTGAAATAGCATCCTGTCTTACTTTTCTCCACGCACACCAAAATCTAAGTTTATTTGCATGTGTTAACCAGTTATCACATTGCTGAATTACATTTTTAAAAAAGTCATCTGACGCCTGATATTTATAAATATCAGTTGATTGTGATCCGATAATAGTCGCTAATTGCTGAGTATTTTCTTGAAAAGAACTCAAGACATCTAAATAAGACATGCCCTTACTACCCATCGGAGCGCTGTGTTGAAGTAACTCGTTTTGATCAATCACTAACTGTGCGATGCGTTGCTTATTGGCGCTAAGGAGTTCAGTATCTACACTCACATTAGCTAAAGCACTTAAAACACCATCCATCCATTGACAGGAAGTCTTAATCCATTCAATATCTGAATCAACCCCCTCCCAATACCGCCCTATAACTGCCCCTAAATATTGATATTTTGAGATGCTGCTATATAACTGTTTAGCCTTAATTAACCGATCAACATCATGAAGAAGAGTATCGGGATTAATTTTCTTGGAGGCCGTTTTCTTCAAGGCCTTTTTAACTGAACGCTTATCTAACCATTTTGTCAGAAACCACTTTTCCTCAGACGCAAGCCATTTATCTTTAATGTCTTCTAATTCAAGCTCTAATACATTGCGTTTAAATGTGTTTTTAACACCCTCCATCTGCCCATGAAACTGTTCAACCAACGTGGTTAATTCCAACAACTCTTTACGATGAATACCCGCTTGTGAGGAAAAACAATATGCGTAATTCTCAGCATACGCTTGGGGCAATAACTCCGCTATTTTTTGCAACGCCACCAGTTGTGATAATTGCCTAAAGTTAATGCTAAGACCTAAATGCTGAACATAATCACGGGTTGCCGCTTCAAGTGCATTAATAATAGCTTGTGTCCCGCCAGCCAGACTTAATACCTCACTTTGCCAAGAAGGCGACCAATCGCCATGAGCAATTTCTGAAAATATATCTAACCCAAGCCCAGTTAGTTCCCCACTATTAATATCAATTCGCTCAGCAATCGTGTGTAACGCCTCAAAAGCCTCTAAGGAATGCTCATTGGGACTTTGCCATTTCAGCTTAATAACCGGAACCTCACTGTATTTAATAACCACCCCCATAGCTTGATGAGGTGTTAAACCATTGGGGTAATTAAAATGAAGACGTTCAACATATTGATTTAAGTCGCGTCTGACTTGTGCTAACCGTTCAGCCTCTCTTTCCCAATTAATATTGGTATTCGTTAATGTGTGCCAAGCACTACCCAGTTGGGCAATCACTTCCGACTTTTTAGCCTTTGCAGAATGTAACTGAAGACAACGATCGCCTAAACCAACTTGTTGCAAGCGTCGATAAACCACTTCTAACGCAGCGGTTTTTTCAGATACAAATAATACTGTCTTGCCCGTTGCTAATAACTGAGAAATCATATTAGCAATGGTTTGACTCTTACCGGTTCCCGGCGGACCAATTAAAACAAAATCTTTTCCTGCTTCGGCCGCATAAACGGCGGCTATTTGCGAACTATCTGCCAAAAGTGGAATAAAGGTATCTCTGGGATGACGATCGCTATCTAATTTTGTAGGATCAGGAAATTGAATATCAGCACCAGAATAGGCATCTCGTGGACTTTCAATTAAATGCTTCACCACGGCACTTTCTTTTAACGAATCAACCCGTTCACACAAGTCATTCCACATTAGATATTTAGTAAATGAAAAGGTAGAAATGACCACCGTTTCTTCAACCTCCCAGCCCTCAATATCTTTTATTTTGAGCCGTAGACTGTTTAAAATCTTATCAACATCTAGCCCATGCTCATCCATCGGCAAATCATTTTCTAAGTCTGGAAGCTCAAGTGCAAAATCTTTTTTTAACATTTCTATTAAGGTAGGATTAAAACGCGGCTCATCTTCATGGGCTTTAAGTTCAAAACCAGATTTAACACTTTTACGCGTAATCTCAATCGGAATCAGAATAAGGGGTGCTTTATATCCTCGTTGCGCGTCCTTACCCTGAGTCCACTTTAAAAAGCCTAAGGCTATATACAGAATATTTGACCCCGTTTCTTGAATAGCCTCTCTTGATAAACGATAAAGCTCTAACAAATCAGCCGTCAATTTTTTAGTATCTGTATTGGCTATTAATTCTTTTTTTGATAAATGCGCTTTTAATTGCTCATCCAATAAATTTTCATGATGAAGTAATAAATGCAATTGCTCGGAACGGGGATTATTATCACTCGTCAAAGTTTCATTTGATAAAACCTTAAACTTTTGATTATCAGCCAGCATATCCTCCAAACTGCCTAGATTGATACAGTTAATTTCTATCGCTCTTTTACGAGTGGTGAAATTTAAAAGCGGATTACGCATCGTTAAATCCAGCAATTGCCGCTTCCAATTTTCTATGCGTGCATCTGGAGTATCTAAACTGGTGTTTGATTCTATCGGCGAAATAACACCGTACTCGGGGATATCTGTAATAATTTCGACAGGAAGATCAACCTCATCAATCTCGACATTTGCTTGAACGCCTCCCACTAAATCGATATCCGACAAAGGTTTAATTCGGGCTGATCTAGCACGTTTGATATCTATGCCTAAAACAAACGTCTCATC
>CAIPPE010000292.1 GCA_903866825.1 uncultured Methylococcaceae bacterium | reverse complement strand
CAGGCGAACTTTCTTCGAAAACTTACGTACGCTACTGCAATTTATCCCTTTTGATAACTGGCAACATCTGATGCAATTTATGCTAAATGGCGGGATCGAATCACCAGTTAAAACCTAAGGCTTTAAATTGGGAATTGCTGTGTTTTTGATAAGCTTTTCTCAAACCTTCTCTCTTGTAATACAATAAGCAGTTACACTTATCAAAGTACTTCCAATAGTGACGATCATTTGATTTTGATAAGTTAATGAACCAGCTTACAAATTGTAAGTGGTATTTAATAATTATAAGTGAGGAGGGGGAGGTTTATGTGTTGGAGTGGTGAGGCGTCAGGCGTTTTAGCCGTCGTAGGTCTAAGTACTGCAGCGTATGTTGCGCTTAAACAAGGTGAGTCTAAAGAGCTTTGGATTCCATTAACCTATTTTGCATTAATGGAGTTGTTGCAGGCATTCACCTACGTTTATATTGATTTATGCGATAATCCGAGTAATCAGATATTGACACTTTTAGGATATTTACATGTTGCATTTCAGCCATTCTTTGTCAATATGGTGGCAATGTACTTTATACCAAACAGTGTTAAATTAAAAATTCGTACCACTGTATATACTATTTGCGCTATCGGCTCTATAACCATGCTAATTAAGATGTATCCTTTTGCTTGGGCGGGCACATGTAACATTGGTGTAGAGGGTTTTTGCGGACCTAGCGTTTGCTCAACATCCGGATCCTGGCATATAGCCTGGCAAATGCCATTAAACGGCTTAATGTCTGATCCAGTTAAATGGTTGTTTGGTTTTAACTGGGGCTTACACGCTTTCACTTATATTGTCGTGGCATTTTATATGCCAGTTGTTTATGGCTCTTGGCGGTTTGTAGGGTTTCATTATTTAATTGGTCCTTTAATTTCAGATATAACAACGACTGATCCAAATGAATACGCCGCCGTCTGGTGTCTGTTTTCTATTGCCTTATGTGTATCTGTGATTAAATCACCTATTAGAAAATATTTACATGTAAAAAAATGGCCTTTTTATAAAACGGAAGTGGGTGATTTACTGTAGCTTTTGTTGAACAACTTTTTTGTTTTTCACTTAAAGGATGCTCCTTGTTTATAAGACCCAGGTTATGATACTGTTCTTATAATCGAGGAGATATCTGTGTACTTCAATTTTCAAAAGTTAGCTTGTTTTTTCTTATAATATTTAAACGGGTTTATAAGACTTTTTAAGTGGTCTGGTTGTTTTAATATCACTAGAGTAGAAAATTAAGATGATAATTAGTCGTATATTTTTATTTTGTTTTCTAAGCGTTTCATGGTTATTCTTAAGCGGCTTTGATGATTCAGCAACGATTCCAGCAGATTCGAAAATAAATGATAACGCTCCTAAAGTAAATGAGAAAAAAAGACCCTTAAAGAAAGGCAAGCAGGGGATTATCGAAATTCGCAAGTCGACTCAACCAGATGAGTTTATAAAACCCTTAGATCTCAGCCTTCCGTTTTTTAGCCTGGAATCAAGTGATTTGAAAGCTAGTAAAATAAAGAATGAAGATGATCAATTAAATGGGTTATTTGATCCTAAACCCAAAAAGCGCCCAAGGTCATTAGAGTTAAATGGAAATTTTTTGATGTCTCCCGAGCCGGAAGTAGAAAGAAAAAAGACAGTTGATGGTGCCGGCATAAGTATTAATGTAAAGCCTGATTAGATTGTTTAATGACGTCAAATGGTAATCCGTTAATTTAGCCATTTGATAATATGATCTTCGAGGTTTGTTACAAGTCCTTCTTCTATGGCATAGCCGCTAATTGAAATACCTGCTCTTTTAACACTAGCTTTACTCCCTGATAACAATGGATGCCATGGCGGCAAGGCTTGGTTGTTATTTAATAGCCGATAAGCGCAGGTTGAAGGTAACCAATCATATTTTGCAAACTCCAGTTGTTTTAAGTCCAGGCATTCTGGAACCAATTGGGTACGTTTATTATAATTTGAACATCTACAAGTTTTCAGTTTTAAAAGCTTGCAAGCAACATTGGTAAATACTATATCTCCTGTTTGCTCATCCTCCAATTTGTGCAGGCAACATTTCCCACAATTATCGCAAAGTGACTCCCACTCTTCCGATGACATTTCTGCCAGTGTTTTAGTTTCCCAGAATTTCATTGTCTATTATTATCGTCTAATGCTCTATATTCAGCGGCTAATTGATTAAGTAATTGCTTAAAGTGAGTATAGCTTTGTATATTCATGACCCCAACCTCATTTAAGACAGGCTGAAAGTGTCCAGCAGCGCGGCCCCCAACGATCAATGACACATGATTGCCAATCAGTTTTTTTAAGCGTCGTAATTCTTTTGCTACGATATGATCGTCAGTAGCGAAACTAATACTCAACGTAAGTGCGCAAGAGTTTGTGTATTTAACTGCAGCGGCAATTTCTTCAGCTGGTAAGTTAGCCCCTAGATAAGTCACTTGCCAACCACAAAGCTCAGCCATAATGGCCGCAAGCAAAGCTCCCAATTCGTGTAGCTGTCCAATAGGAGTGCTAACAATCATTCGAGGTGCGTTTTCCGGGCAGGGATTATTATTACGTAAAATATAGGTTAGTGACCGAATCACTGAAGAAGTCATGTGCTCATGAACAGGCCTTAGTTCTCCTGTTTTCCAGCGCTCTCCAATTTTTGTGAGTAATGGACTTAATAAGTGTTCAATGAATGATTCTGCGCCAAGTTCTACAATGGCATTTTCAAAATGAGATTCTAGTTTTTGAGCATCAAAAGCTAAAACTGCCGCGTAACACTTATCAGAGTAATCTTCGGCCAGATGGATTTTGTCTCTAGTGGTTGGTAAGGGGTTATTGGTTGCCTGGACAGTGGATGGAGTTTCACTTTTTAATAAATGCTTAAGGTCATCGAGTGAAAACTGAGCAATTTGACTAATACTATGGCCATTGCTGGTTGCCTGATTAAGAAGTTTTAAGCGAGCAATATCCTGATCTGTATAAACCCTATGGCCTCCCGAAGTCCGTGTTGGCGTTACCGCCTGATAGCGACGTTCCCAAGCTCTTACCAGATCTGATTTAACGCCAGATCTTTTCGAAACTGTTCTAATTAAATATTGCGCTGAGTCATCATTAGTTACAGTCATAGTTGCTTCTTTGCATCAAATTAAAAACTCTATACTATCACAAACCTTTACAAAACATTGACAAAAAATGGACTTATTAAGCATATGGATTTGTATGAGTCTTTGTTTATCATACTTTGCTTTTAAATGTCATGCTCAATTTAGTAAAAAAAATAAGTATAATGCTGCCCTACTCAGTAATTACTTATCGCTTGAACTTAGAGTTGTTCTATGACATTAAAAATCGCACTGGCTCAAATTAATTTTGTGGTGGGAAATATTGCTGCCAATGTTAAGCGCATTGCAGAGGCGGCTATTTACGCACGTGATCAGTTAAAAGCCGATATTGTAGTTTTTCCTGAACTCACTATTACAGGTTATCCTGCAGAAGATCTATTATTACGTGCTGATTTTATTACTGCAGCTAATAATGCTATTTATCAACTTGCTGAACAAGTTACTGATATTGCATTAGTAGTTGGCTTTCCTGAGCAAGGTGATGGTGTACTTTACAACAGTGCTATTGTTTTACATCAAGGGGTTACATTAGCTTGTTATCGCAAACAGGCCTTGCCTAATTATGGCGTGTTTGATGAGCAACGTTATTTTACTGCGGGTACTCAAGCGTGTGTGTTTGAGTTTAATGGGGTCTTTATTGGCTTAACCATCTGCGAAGATGTCTGGAAAACCGGCATTATCGAGGCTAATAAAAATAATGGCGCCGAGTTACTACTGACGCTCAATGCGTCACCGTTCAATTCTGGAAAAATTCATCAACGTGAAGTGATTATTTGTCAGCAAGTAAGGGAGTTTGAGTTGCCGCTGGTTTATGTCAATCAGGTGGGTGGTCAAGATGAGTTGATTTTTGATGGTGCTTCATTTGTTGTTGATGCTCTGGGGCAAGTAGTGTTTCGTGCTAAAGAATTTAAAGAACAAATCAGTGTTATTGAGTTTGATGGCGTTAATCCGTTAGCCAGTACCTGCGCACCGCTTTATAACCCAATCTCCAGCGAATATCAGGCTTTGGTATTGGGTATTAAAGATTATGTGCGTAAGAATGGCTTTCAAGGTGCGTTGTTAGGCTTGTCTGGCGGGATTGATTCTGCTTTAGTATTAGCCTTGGCGGTAGATGCGCTGGGGCCTGATAAGGTTGAAGTGGTATTAATGCCGTCTCAATATACTCAGGATATGAGTAATGAGGATGCGGTGTTAGAGGCCGATGCGTTAGGGGTTAAGTACCATGTAATCCCTATTGCACCGGCTGTAAATGCGTTTACAGGCATGTTAGCCGAGGTGTTTGAGGGTACGACTAAAGATACCACTGAAGAGAATATCCAGGCGCGTTGTCGTGGGGTCATTCTGATGGCTATGTCGAATAAAAAAGGTAAATTGTTGTTAACCACGGGTAATAAAAGTGAGATGAGCGTGGGCTATGCAACTTTGTATGGCGATATGGCAGGCGGATTTGCACCTATTAAGGATGTGCCTAAACTATTGGTTTATGCCTTGGCTCGTTACCGCAATAGCCTGTCGGTAGTTATTCCCGAACGAGTCATTACGCGTCCGCCATCGGCTGAATTGGCCCCCGACCAGGTGGATGCTGACTCCTTGCCTGTTTATGAAAATTTAGATCCTATCTTAGAGCGCTATGTTGAGCTGGACCAATCAGCAGAAGACATTATAGCGGCTGGTTTTAAACGTGAAGATGTTATTCGGGCGATTACTCTGGTCGATAGGAATGAATATAAGCGTAGACAATCGCCACCCGGCATTAAAATTACCAGTAGAGCCTTTGGGCGTGACCGACGTTATCCAATAACGTCAGGTTATCGTGGTGTCTAACATGATTAGCATGACAGAGGTGATCGGCTACGTAGCTGCGACTTTAACAACGGTCTCTTTTTTGCCTCAGGCTATTTTAACCATCAAGACCCGAGATACCTCCAGCCTCTCCTTAAGCATGTATAGTATTTTTACTTTAGGGGTTTTTTGCTGGTTAATTTATGGTGTTTATATTTCAGATAAGGCGATTATTGCCGCCAATGCCATTACTTTTATATTATCAGGCATCATATTGATTTATAAGATTCACAACATACTGACAAAGAAAAATTAATGGTTGGCTTGCATGAAGCGGCAACGGTGCAACTTTATAAATACCTATGCCTTTGTCGGATAGGAACGGAGATATAAATAATGACGAATAGAGTGTCTTTAACACAATTTATTATAGAGCAACAACGCGAGTTGCCTGAGGCATCGGGTACGTTTAGTTTGTTGCTGAATAACATTGTGACAGCGTGTAAACAAATATCTCATCTAGTAAATCAAGGTGACCTGGTGGGGATACTGGGTAGTGCAGAGTCTGAGAATGTTCAGGGTGAAGTTCAGAAAAAACTCGATATTATTACCCATGATATTATGGTGAATGCGCTCAATTGGACGGGACAGTTAGCGGGTATGGCTTCTGAAGAGGTGGATAATATCATTGCTATTCCTGAGGCGTACCCTAAAGGTAAATATCTGGTTTTATTTGATCCTTTGGATGGCTCTTCTAATATTGATCTTAATTTAACAGTAGGGACTATTTTTTCTATTTTGCGCTATTCTGAAGGAGAAGAACCCACAGTTGAAGATTTTTTACGGCCCGGGACTGAGCAGGTGTGTGCTGGTTTTGTGTTGTATGGCCCGTCAACAATGATGGTATTAACAACTGGGCATGGCGTTAATGGTTTCACGCTGGATCAGGATATAGGAGAGTTCATTTTGACGCATCCTAATATCAAAATTCCTGAGGAAGCCAGTGAGTTTGCCATTAATATGTCTAATCAGCGTTTCTGGGAAAAGCCAGTGCAACGTTATGTTGAAGAATGTTTGCAAGGGGTTGAAGGACCAAGAGGAAAGAATTTTAATATGCGCTGGTTGGCCTCTTTAGTTGCCGAGGTGTATAGGATTTTAACGCGCGGTGGAATCTTTATGTATCCGTATGATTTTAAAGACCCTTCTAAAGCGGGGCGATTACGGTTACTGTATGAGGCCAATCCCATGGCGTTTATTATTGAGCAGGCGGGGGGTGCCTGTTCGACGGGGCGTGAACGTATTTTGGATATTAAGCCAACGGGAATACATCAACGAGTGCCGTTAATACTGGGTTCAAAAAAAGAAGTAGAGCGTGTGGTTGCTTACCATTTGGATTCTTGATTGATGTGTAAGTATTCAGGTGCTCTTTGAATAAAATCTCCCCTAACCCCTCTTTTTCAAAGAGGGGGGACTGAATACTTACATTGACGATTGAAGTTGCTTAGGGTAGGTTTAGAGTTTCGGCTGATTTATTAAAGTCAACGCCCACACTGACGATAAAGCTGGTAGCTTCTTCAATATCCATCTCTGATTTTATAAGCTTTGATTTATCAACGATGATGGTAAAACCTGAGGTTGGATTGGGAGATGTAGGGATAAATAATACATATTTATTCTCATACCGATTGGTTACGTAGGCGGGCACCCAGATGCCTTCTTTTGGATATTCAACATAAACAACCTCTTTTGCGATAGTTTGTTCGTGCGAAGAGAACATATTGATTACTTTTTTAATGACTCGATAAATTGTTCTTATAAAAGGAATTTTTTCGATCACTAAGTCAAAGATATGTATAATCCAGGAGCGACCTTTTTCAGCAATGGTGCTGCCAATCCAAATTAATAAAGCAAAACTAAATATAAAAAATAATCCGGTATAGAAGTAGTTGTCTGAAAACTCATACACAACTCTAAATAAATCAGCGATCAGGTCTTTTACGAAAAATATAATTTGTAAAACGACTACAATTGGGATGACTGAAAATGTTCCTATCAGAAAATAATTTAATAGTCTTTTGGTCAGTTCGTTCATGTTTTATTCCTCCTGCAAGTTGATATCATTATTAATTAAGTTATTTTTAGCCAATAGCTTAGTAATAATTGTTTTCACGGTTTAATAATAGAGTGCTTGTTTCTTTATAGTTGTTTTATATCAAGCATTACCGAGTAAATTAATTTAGGCTAGATTCCGTAAGATGTCCATAGTTGTTTTAATGTTGAGTTGAATAATTCCTGGTATTAATTTTTTTAGTGGTTCGGGATGAGTTATTATGAAATCAGGTTGGTTGATGTGCAAAAGAATGTATTGATTACAGGCGCGGCTCGGCGTATTGGCGCTACGTGCGCGAGATTGCTTCATGGGGAAGGATGCAATATTGTTTTGCATTATCGATCTTCTAAAGATGCGGCATTAGCTCTGTGCAAGGAGTTAAATCAATTACGACCTAATTCAGCTTATTGCATTCAGGCAGATTTATTGAATGGTACTGAATTAATAGCTTTAGCTGATGAGGCGATTACCGTTTTGGGGGGGATTGATGTACTGGTCAATAATGCCTCGTCTTTTTATCCAACGGCATTTTCTGAGGTTACAGACCAGCAATGGGATGAGTTATTGGGGAGTAATTTAAAGGCGCCCTTTTTCCTGGCGAAAGCTTTATCTGACACTTTGTTAAAAAACCAGGGCTGTATTATTAATATAGTCGATATTCATGCTGAGCGAGGTTTGAAAGGTTATCCGGTTTATAGCATTGCTAAAGCGGGTTTAGTGGCGATGACTAAGGTGTTGGCCAAGGAATTGGGGCCAGTGGTGCGGGTGAATGCGATTGCTCCGGGCGCTATTATTTGGCCTGAGACTCTGGAGTCAGAACAACAGCAACAAGAGATTCTGCAGCGGGTTGTTTTAAAGCGTGAGGGTCAGCCGGAAGATATTGCTAAAGCCGTGCGATTTTTAATTCAGGATGCAGATTATATAACGGGGCAAATATTAACAGTGGATGGTGGGCGCACGTTATTTTATTGAAAGAGCGGGAGTGGCTTTAGGCACGATAATCGTAGCTAAAGCCACTCCCACAATTCTACAGAAAGCCAATCTTCATGTTAAGCGTATTCATTAGCTGACGGTTACCCTATCGGTGTTACGATATGTTGCTTGAGGTTCGTCTTGTCAAACTTTTCCCACAACTCTGCATAGCTCAAGTGGCTGATGGGGTGAGTTAAATCAGGCGCTATTTCGGCTAAGGGCTCCAGTACAAAGGCATAGTGTTCAATTTCATTACGGGGTATTTGAAGGCGCCCGTCATTCAGTATTAAATCGTCGAATAATATCAAGTCCAGATCGAGAGTGCGAGATGAGAACTTTTGGCTTTCTCGGGTTCGGCCATTCTCTAATTCAATTTGCCGCAATATCTTCGCGACTTCCTTTACGGTTAATTCGGTACTAAAACCCGCAATCAGATTGTAAAAGGTATCGCCTACGAAGCCAACAGACTCTGATTCATATATACTTGAAAGCGTAAGAGACCCAAAGTAATTTTCAAGTGCTGTTAGACTGGCCGGTATATGTTTATCCTTATCTATATTACTACCGATGCTGATATAACCATTATGCATGGCTTATTTTTCTCCGCGTTCAATAATAATACCGACATCACTTGCTCCGCGTATAGCGCCTTTTTTGTTTAGCGTTATTTTTACCCAGGGTACATTAAATTCATTGCGAATAATGTCGGCTATCTCGGAAATCAGTTTTTCAACTAGCAGAAACTGGCTGGTTTCAACAAACGAAATAATTCGCTTGGAAACCGTTTTGTAATCAAGGGTATATTGAATGTCATCGGTTTCAGCCGCTTTTTGAATATCAAAGGCCATCTCAATATCAAGTACCACAGTTTGTTTGATTTCCCTTTCCCAGTCATAGATGCCGATAATAGTCTCAATTTCAAGTCCGCCTAAAAAGATGATGTCCATAGTTATTTCCGGTTATGATGTGCGTTTTTAAAAAGTAGTAAGTATCAGGGAAATCCGCCCGGCTTACAAGTTCTGAATGAGGAAAGAGTTATATGATTGAATGGTTGTTTGTTCCCGCTGCCTATCTGATAGGATCAATTTCTAGTGCAATTATTATTTGCCGGTTAATGGGTTTGCCTGATCCCAGGGAGCAGGGTTCAGGTAATCCTGGGGCAACGAATGTGATGCGAATTGGCGGCAAAAAAGCAGCAGCTATTACTTTATTTGGAGATTTGCTGAAAGGTTTATTGCCGGTTTATGTGGCAAAAGTTGTGGGCGTGCCTGTCGAGTTGTTAGTGCTTACCGGAATAGCGGCATTTATGGGGCATTTGTACCCGATATTTTTTAAATTCGAAGGCGGTAAAGGCGTTGCTACGTCTATTGGTGTTTTGCTCGGGTTCTCTTGGGTGTTGGGTGGGGCATTTGTGGGCACCTGGTTATTGATCTATAAGCTGGGCAAGATTTCGTCGCTCTCTGCGTTGTGTGCTTCAGTACTGTCACCCATTTACGCCTGGTTTATTTTGGGCGATATTTGGATAGTGGGGGCTTCTGTCTTTATGATGGTGTTATTGTTGTGGCGTCATAAGAGCAATATTCAGCGTTTGATTAAGGGCGAAGAATAGGCGCATTGGCGTCATGGAATGCAGTTTATATTTTTCAATGGCTGGGTGTTTAAATTGGGCAGAGTTACTACATTAAATATAACTTTATTCTGCCCCCAGCAATTGTGGCTCTATGTGAAATAGAGTGGGTAATCAAATTTTAGCTTACCGCAAAGAAAATAAATCATGTTGATGAAGTTATTGATATTCCGATAGCCTCTGGCTCGACGTTTAGCCAGTTGAATCTTGCTATTGATCCCTTCAACCTAAAAAAATCAGTTGAGTCTAACTCTGCCAAAAAAATTCAGCATAAACTTGACAACATGTTTCTAAGTATTGATGGTATTTAGCACACGCTATTAGTCAAATCGGGTGGCTTTAAAATAGCGCCCTGCAAGTATTTCTT
>CAIPPE010000291.1 GCA_903866825.1 uncultured Methylococcaceae bacterium | reverse complement strand
CTAACGCAAGTGGTTAAAGTCAAACTACCCAAGACTGAACAGACTGAACCCACGCCCGACAAGCATATTGCTATTCTGGCGGTGACAGCCACCGGCGAAGCGATGCTGGATGATAAAGCCATTCCCTTAGTCAATCTGGAAGCCGAGCTGAAAGCCTTACAGGAACGTGATCCCGATATCAGTGTGCAATTACAAGCCGATCGGGCCGCAGTGTTTGAATCAGTCGCGAAGGTTATGGCCAGTGCGCAAAGATCGGGGGTGGGTAAGTTATCGTTTGTGACGGTGGTGGAATAATTGAGATTGTAGTTCTCTTAGATAGTTAGCCAACTTTTTTGAAAATAAATTTAGAGCCGTTGTAACTCCAGGCACTTTAACAACTATCAAACAATTACTTTTATTTAATAAGCACTTAGCAGATTAGCTTATTCGTAAAACCGAATTATCCTAGGTGTTTTACCTGAAGGGTACTGTGAAATATGTTTAAAGTCGGATAACTATCTGAAAATAAAATAAAAAACTTATGAAATAAGACTACACTGGTGTCTCCCATAATCTTTAAGAGGTATTAACATGAGAAAGATAGTCGTGTTGTACGATTTTATTAAGCTCAAGACCGCGATAAAAATCATTTATTATCGCGGTATTATCGATTCATTTACAAATAGTACCGTTTTCAAAGCCCCCGACGTTCCTTTAGCAGATTCTATCGCAGCATTTGATGCGCTTAAAGGGGCTTATCTGGGTTCACGGAATGGTGATCGGGTAGCGACATCAACAATGCATGATTGTGAACATGCGGCCGATGATATATTTCGCTTAAATGCGGCTTATGTCGACAGAATAGCCAATGGCAATGAAACTTTAATTTTATCCAGTGGCTTTAATCAAAGTAATGTGCCTTTAGCTCATCAAAAACCGGATTTTGAAGTCAAAGACGGTCCTCATTCAGGTGATGTCATCTTAGTGAAAAAAGCGGTTAATCGTGCCAAATCTTACTTTTGGAAATTTTCTAAAGGACCATTACCTGTTAATGCAGCCGATTGGAAAGAATTAGGTCACAGTACCCGTTCAACAATTCCAGTATACGGTCTTGAAATAGGGGTTAATTATAATTTCATTGGTGCCGGAGTAACGCCGGAAGGTCTGACTGATTTTTCTGCTCCGGTTTCCAAGATTATCACTTAAAACGTTTAACGTTACATTTTAAAACTCACAAACCAGCGACTTGTGAGTTAAAATCAAATTTCCTCCCTCGATATTCTGAACAGGTTTTCAATATGACAGACATTATTTTTTCATCAGCTGACTACCCTGAGATTCGTCGTCGAGGCATTTTACTTAATACCAAGATTTACAACAGTCTCAGTTCCGAAGATATCAAAACCTGTGGTTGCGATCTTGAGGTGTGGGAAAAAAATGCGTTAGCGATTGATAACGACGTAGATATGAATTTATTTGCTGATTACGCGATTTACGCTTATTGTCCTAATGGTTTTAATATGGCCGAGAAGTTCCTGCGCTTTTTCCATCAGGAGGCTGATGAATATGAGCTTGAATTGCTTCGGTATATGCGGTCTGCTCATTATGCAATGTATCAAGTAGAAGAAACGAACGGTATTGAGACTTTTAATGCGGTGGATTTATTTAGTAAGGTTAAGTACACGATCATAGATTACGTACTGGCTAAAAGCACTCATCAGGGACAAATACTGGCCGGTTATCTGATTGATTTTGAAGGATTCTCCATTCAAACGGGTAGGAGCATAATAATGGCGCCGGAGCTTATAGAGTCTGGTGCATTGAAGCAAGTGATTGACTATATTAAAGTTACTTATCCGGGTGGTTTTTTGAGTAACCCAGACATTGGTGCTCTGCTTGCAAAACAGTTGGTTTCTTCAGCCTTAAAGATAGGAAAGCCCTCAAATGTAGCGCGTGTGGAATTTTAATGACCGGCTTGTTATGTAATGAAATAATTGCTTGCAATAGACCCAATCCCTAATCAAATACAAGAAATGTTCGTCCATTAAGTAGATATCAAAAAATTTAAGACAGAGACCGCTTTAGCTTTTAAACTTTGGCTCAAACTGATCGTTAATCGGTTGCAATTTTTAATTAAAATGGACGATAATCAGACCCGAAATCATGCGCTAAAGAGACTGCTTACAGGGCTGATGCATTGGAAGTGATGTACCGATAATCCGTTAAATTCTATATGACATAGGAGAATGCTTGATGAAGGTTCATGTGAGATTGTTAGTGTTTTCTGCCATTCTTTTAGTCACTACGCAGTTAAACACTGCGATAGCGGACATCAACCCGATGAAATTAGGTGCAACCTATAATGCCGATCGCTCCGCTATTAACTTTAGTGTGTATTCCGCTAATGCTGAACGGATAGATCTCTATCTTTACAATAATAGCTATGGTGCGGATGACGTTAGTAATTTCTCATTACATCAGTCCGGTAATGGCGTATGGGAAGCGGTAGTCCCCGTAGCCGATTTAAAGGCAAAGGGGATTACCGGTACAGTGTTTTACGGATACCGGGCATGGGGGCCCAATTGGCCCTATGTAGAAAATTGGACCAAGGGTTCAACGGCGGGTTTTAAAAGTGATGTCGATGCCAATGGCAACCGTTTTAACCCAAATAAATTGTTGTATGATCCTTATTCGTTAGAAATCAGTCACGACCCACTGAATCCAAATAACAGTGATGCTGGCCAGTTTGCGTCGGGGGCTTCTAATCGAGCGGTAGACAGTGGGTCAGTGGCTCCAAAGGGCATTGTACTGCAGCCTGTTACTGGAAATATCGGTGTAAAACCGTTACGTGCACAAAAGGACGACATTATCTACGAGGTTAATGTTCGGGGTTTAACCAAACAGGATCCAGGCATACCAGAGGCTTATCGAGGTACTTATAAAGGGGCGTCGCTTAAAGCATCTTATTTGTCCAGCTTAGGTATTACCGCGATTGAATTGCTGCCAGTTCAAGAAAGTCAGAACCAGGCCAACAATGTAATACCCAACTCAAACGCGGGTCAAAATTACTGGGGTTATGCGACAGAAGCTTATTTCGCACCAGATCGTTATTATGCTTTTGATCAGTCTCCTGGCGGACCTACCGCTGAATTTCAGAACATGGTCAAAAGCTTTCACGATGCAGGTATCAAGGTCTATATCGACGTTGTGTACAATCATACCGGTGAGGGCGGTAACTGGCAGCGCTCTAATGGTTCAACCGATTCTGCTACCGCTAGTCTGCTGTCATGGCGTGGATTGGATAACCAAACCTATTATGAACTCACTGCCGATAAGCAATATTATTATGACAATACCGGTACTGGTGGCAATTACAATACCTATCAACCCGTAGCACAAAACCTGATTGTGGATTCGTTGTCTCACTGGGCGAATACGTTGGGTATTGATGGTTTTCGTTTTGATCTGGCTTCGGTGTTAGGTAATAGTTGCTTAAACGGAGCGTATCAGGCAACTGCGCCAAATTGTCCGTTCGGCGGTTATAATTTTAACGCGGCCGATCCCAATGTGGCCATTAACCGGATTTTGCGTGAGTTGACCATTCGTCCAGCAGCAGGAGGTAATGGTGTCGATTTGTTTGCAGAGCCTTGGGCTATCGGCGGTAACTCCTATCAGGTGGGGGGCTTTCCGGTTGGCTGGTCAGAATGGAATGGAGATTTTCGTGATACGATGCGGCGTGCGCAGAATAAATTAGGCATGGATTCCGTTCCTCTTGGGCGGCTTACGAGTGTCTGGGCAGGTTCTTCTGGACATTTTCAATGGAACCGGCAACCCTGGAACTCCACCAATTTTATTGATGTGCATGATGGGCTGACTTTAAAAGATGTTTATTCATGTAATGGTGCAAATAATAGTCAGGCTTGGCCGTGGGGGCCATCGGATGGTGGAACCTCAAATAATCTCAGTTGGGATCAGGGGAGTAATCCATCTGACCAGCTACGTGCTGCCCGCACGGGCATGGGCTTTATCCTGTTGTCGGCTGGAACGCCTTTGATACAGGGGGGTGACGAGTTTTTGCGAACCATTCAATGTAACAATAACGCCTACAATCTGGATTCACCCGGCAACTGGTTAAACTATGAATTGAGTGGGGATCAGGTTAATTTTCAGAACTTTACCCGCCGTGCCATCGCATTTCGTAAGGCTCATCCGGTGTTAAGTCCTGCCACTTGGGGTGACGAAAACGTAATTTCCTGGTGGCAACCGAATGGTGCTTCCGTATCGGGTAATTATTGGGTGGATTCTAGCAATCACAGTATTGCCTATACTCTCAACGGTCGTGCATCCGGAGACAAAAATGCTTTGTATATTGCTTATAACGGGTGGTCTCAAAACGTTAATTTTGTACTGCCTAAGCCGCCAACTGGAAAACAGTGGTATCGGGTCAGCGATACTTGCAACTGGAATAATGGACCGGATACCTGGGCAAATCCCGGAAATGAACAATTACTGGGGAGCGCAGGGTATCAGTATGGATTATGTGGTCAGGCGCTATTAGTGTTGATTTCGAAATAAGGCGATTACTCGATCATCAAGTTTTGAGTATTGGAAGTTAGTCGGAAACCCTGTAAGCTAAACACCGTAAGGTTTCACATAGAGCCGTTTTTTCTAAATTAACTTAACACGTTAAAAAGCAATTAATTGATTTTTTAACGTTTCAACGCACGCCTTTTTCCCTTGATCAATAAATTCGAATAGCTCTATATCAGTCTTATATTTGTTTTCCCTGATACTATAAAGTGCCTTAACGTTTTCAGGAGGTTTTGTAAAACTTAAATCGGGTAAGTTCCCCGCTTTGTAATCAGCAAACAACTGTTTTTCAACATTCACTTTTAACATCTAACATCTAAGATCTAAAAGTCATTAAAATCAAATTTATGATGGAATGTAGATTCGAAAGCTTCTTGTAGAGAAAGCCTAACAGGATTGGTTTTCAAATGAAAAATGCTAGCAACTATTTATGTTGACTTATGTTGAAGCTAATGCAATTAAAATTTCAACTTACCCTAGCCTTAAATTTAAAGACAAGGGTAAGATAAATTGTGCTTAAATGCGGCTAGAGGCTAGCACAAGACCGGAGATGCTACTAGTCGCTAGTATGGGATGAATTCCATTCTATCCTAATTCATTATAAAAATACAATTTTATCAGCAAAGCAGATTTAAAGCGCAAAACCTAACATCACCACAGTCAAAAATATTGGCATTACAGTGGCGAGTTATTTAAATATCCATAAACATCATAGGAAGACCATAAGTCAACACAAAATAGCTAAACGCCAAAATCACGCTAAGACTCATCTTTGTTAAAAAGGCTTGTCTTAAAATATAGCTTACGATAGCGATATACCAACCCACCAACAACACACCTATAGCAATTGAAACTTCTTCTGCATATTGATAATGCTTCATGACAAGCCAGAAATAAAGACCTTCTGTGGCAGTCGCCAAAGTCATGATAAAGTTTTCGCATATAAAAATAGCGATATAAATTTGATTAAAGTATTGCCACTTTTTAAAAATAACGAGATAGGTGGCAATGGATGAAAATGCCATGATAGTACGTAAAGCGACTTCCAGTGAGCCATCTGCTGGGTCAGCAATCAGACTTTCAACAATAATGCCTGAAACAAGATAAAACGCGACTGCTTTCCACATAAACGACTTTGAAGGAAACAGTTCAATCGGATTATTTTTAAACCAGCACAAAGAAAGATAATTTATTAATAAATTCATGAACAACTAAACTCTTACGAAAATAGAATAAGGTATATTATTACCGTACATTTTATATGTATTTAATGGGTTGGCTAATTATAACTGTCTATTGTGAAAAGGATCTTTCAGTTTTTAAAATAATACCTCAATAAAAAGCAGCTACTTTATTAAAAACAAACTCGCTAAGCCCAGAAAAATAAAGAATCCCATAGAGTCGGTGATGGCCGTTAATATCACGCTAGTCCCTACTGCAGGATCTTTACCAAATTTATGGCGTAACAAAGGAATACCCAAACCCACTATGACAGCCACCAACAGGTTAATCAGCATAGCAACACCCATGACCACCGAAAGCGCTATATCCCAATAAAGCAACATACTTAATAGCCCCAAAATGAAGCCAATAAAAAGCCCGTTGATTAAAGCCAGTGTGAGCTCTTTCTTTATTATTCGTCCTATATTGCTAGAATTTATATATCCTAATGCTAAAGACCGAATAATTAGCATACTGGTTTGGTTACCTGTATTACCGCCCATTGCCGCAATAATGGGCATTAATGAGGCCAGCGCAACCAGTTGCAATATAATATCTTCAAAAACACCGATAATCCGCGTCGAAGCAAAGGCCGTCCCAATGTTAATGATTAACCACCCCCAGCGGTTTCTGGCGCTCTTCCAAACACTTGAAGATAAATCCTCTTCTTCGCCAACACCGGCTTGAATCAACAAGTCTTCATCTGTTTTTTCGCGAATAAAATCGAGAATATTATCAACACAAAGTCGCCCTTGCAGCTTACCCACGTTATCGACAACAGGTGCCGAGATCAAATCATAGCGCTCAAAGGCTCTGGCGGCTTCAGCTGCCTCTTGATCAACCTGAAAGCGAATAAAGTCAGTCACCATCACATCTGCAACTTGCTTTGAAGGTAAATGTGTCAACAACCGTTGTAACGGCAAAATACCTTGCACGACATTATGTTGATCAACGACAAATAATTTATCGGTATGACTAGGCAATTTACCCAGTTTACGTATAAAAGCAATGATCGCTTTTAAATTAAGATCATCCCTGATTGTAATCATGCCAAAATCCATCAAGGCGCCCACTTTATTGTCTTGATAAGACAAAATAGCATTCAAATGCTTGCGTTCTTCACCATTCAAAGAACGCAGTATTTTGAGCATTGTGCGCTTGGGAAGATCAGCCGCTAAATCCGCAATCTCATCCGTATTGAGTTTACCGGCAACCGTGGCTAATTCTTCTGCCGCCATGCCTGAAATGAGTGTCTGCCGGACTGCATCAGATACTTCCAGCAAAACCTGGCCATCCAGTTGGGTTTTAATGGCATCCCAGGCCATCTCACGTTGATCTAAGGATAACGACTCTAAAATAAACGCTGTATCAGCAGGATGCAATGGAGCGAACTTCTCTTGAAGGCGAACCTGATGTTGATTCTGCAACATCGCTTCAACTAATTCATGATTAGCACCCGGGCCACGATGAACTAAGGATCGTTCCAATTGCTGTTTTTCAAGCAATGTAATGACCTCCTGTAGCTGATGCTCCAGGAATTGTGCTGAATTAATTTTTTCAGAAGATTGCATAGTACGCTGCCACTCTTTAATAATTAAAGATGTTTCTGATCCACTTATAATACCCATCAACCCGACGTGAGATTATTCTCCGCTATCTGGCTTACCGCCATTTTTTTAAAACTCGATCTTATCTCTACTCAAACCTCAAATCAAAACCAGATTATCTCTGTGTATGATTTCTGAATCATCGGTATATCCCAAAATTCTCTCAAACTCCGAGCTACTTTTTCCAGCGATCAATTCTGCTTCTGTCTTACCATAGTTAACGAGTCCACGTGCCACTTCAGCCCCGTTTTCATCTATACAGGAAACCAGTTCACCTCGTTCAAATTGACCCAGCACGACTTTTACACCGACAGCCAGTAGACTTTTGCCCTCACCTTTGAGCACTTTCACGGCGCCCGCATCCAGTACTAATTGGCCTTTAACTTGCAACTGTCCAGCTAACCAGCGTTTTCTAGCGACTAATGGCTCAACATCAGGTAAAAAGTAAGTCCCTAAATCATCTCCTGAAATCAGTGCGGTAATCACGCCTTCAACAGCACCTGCGGCAACAATCGTTGCAGCACCAGACCTTGCGGCTAAACGAGCAGCTCTTACCTTAGTTGACATTCCACCTTTACCTAAGCCGCTACGACTATCGCCAGCCATTTTCTCCAGACTTTTGTCATTAACACTGATCTCGGAAATTAATGTTGCATCAGGAAATAAAGTAGGATCTCCAGTAAATAAGCCTTGTTGGTCGGTCAAAATAATCAATAACTCGGCTTCAACTAAGTTAGCAACCAACGCGGCTAAAGTATCATTATCACCAAAACGAATTTCTTCCGTGGCTACGGCATCATTTTCGTTAATAACAGGGACGACACCCAGCTTCAATAACGTCAGCAAGGTACTTCGGGCATTTAAGTAACGTTGTCTGTTAGATAAATCATCATGTGTCAGTAAGACTTGTGCGGCATGTAAACCATGTTGCTGAAAATTATCATCAAAAACCCGCACCAAACCCATTTGACCAACTGAAGCCGCTGCTTGTAACTCATGCAACAACTTTGGCCTTACTTTCAAACCTAAGCGACTCATCCCTTCAGCAACAGAACCTGAAGAGACCAATACCACATCAATTGATTGTTGTCTTAAGCCGGCCATTTGAGCTACCCAAGCTTTAATTGCCGCTTTATCCAGCCCCTGCCCACCTTTGGTAAGTAGGGAGCTGCCTATCTTGACGACAACCCGTTTAACTTTTGTAAAATCATTCCTGCTCACTGTGATTCCGCCGCTGTTCTTCTAAAAAGTTCATGATGGCAAACATTAACTCTCGTGTTCCATTCCCGTTAATGGCTGCAATTTTAAAAACAGGGGCCGTCCAGTTTAACTCATTAATGATGGCTTGACAGTGCTCATCCACTTCGTCTTCTGGCAATCTATCCGTTTTATTCAACACTAGCCAGCGTGGCTTATTGGCTAAATCATCACTCCATTTTTCAACTTCATGAATAATTTTCTTAGCGGCTTCTACGGGTGTATCCATACTTTCATAAGGTACCACATCAACCAAGTGTAATAACAAGCCAGTACGCGATAAATGTTTGAGGAATTGTAAGCCTAAGCCTGCACCTTCTGCTGCACCTTCAATAACACCTGGGATATCAGCAATAACAAAACTACGTAAATCATCGACACTCACCACTCCCAGGTTAGGATGTAAGGTGGTAAATGGATAATCAGCGACTTTGGGTGTGGCGGACGAAACGGCGCGAATCAAACTAGACTTACCGGCATTTGGCATTCCTAGAAGCCCGACATCGGCAATCAATGTTAATTCTAATAAGAGAACTCTGTGTTCACCTTCTGAACCTTTACTGGCTTTTTGTGGGGCCCGGTTAATACTGCTTTTAAAACGAGTATTTCCCAAACCATGAAAACCACCTTGCGCCACGAGTAAGGTCTGGCCGACTTTGGTTAAGTCCCCAATCACTTCGCCCGTTTCAGAGTCGGATACTTTTGTACCTAAGGGCACCGGCACATAACAATCATCACCTTTTCTACCTGTACAATTACGACTCATGCCATTTTGGCCACGTTGAGCTCTATGGACGGCATGATATCTGAAATCGACTAGCGTATTCACATTTTCCACGGCTATTAAATAAACACTGCCGCCATCACCGCCATCACCGCCGTCAGGTCCTCCCATGGGAATATATTTTTCACGCCTAAAGCCAATAGTGCCATTACCACCATCTCCAGCTTCAACACGGACTTCTGCTTCGTCAACAAATCTCATAACTTACGCCGCCACACTTCAAAACAAACCGATAAAAACAAAAAAAGCCCCGTCGTGAAGGACGGAGCTTCTTTAAAGCCGCCGGGTCAAGGTAAAACAACCCGGCTAATATAGCTCTTAACTACAATCAAACAATAGGTTTTATGCAGCAACGATACTGATATATTTACGGCTGTTAGGTCCTTTAACTTGAAAAGCAACTCTACCGTCGGCTGTAGCAAATATAGTATGGTCTTTACCAATACCTACATTTTCACCTGGGTGAAACTGTGTACCACGTTGACGAACGATAATGTGTCCTGCTGTTACCAATTCACCGCCATAACGCTTAACACCTAAGCGTTTCGCATTAGAATCACGACCATTTCGGGTACTACCACCCGCTTTCTTATGAGCCATTGTAAAACTCCTCTATCTTAAGCAGAAATGCCAGTAATCTGGACTTCTGTGTAATATTGACGGTGCCCCTGTTGTTTCATATGGTGCTTACGTCTTCTGAATTTAATTATTTTTACTTTGTCGTGTCTACCTTGAGACAAAACAGTCGCTGTAACTTTGCCGCCTTCGATAAAAGGAAGACCTACTTTAACAGCGTCGTCTGATTGAATTAAAAGTACTTTGTCGAATTCGACGTTATCGCCAACACCTAGCTCCAACTTTTCGATTTTTAAATAAGTACCTTCTTCAACGCGGTACTGTTTACCACCTGTTTGAATTACCGCATACATCTGAGCAAGCTCCATCAAGCATTAATCTATTAAAATTTAATCGGTGATTATATTTTTAAACACTACGCTAGTCAACTAATTCTTACCCCACTGCTCATTATCCTTAATTTTAAGCTTTTGTCACAAAATATCTGAACCAAGAATTAACCCCATTCAATTGATGGGCAGTTGATATCGTAATAAGTTATAATAAGAGAATAAATTTTCGAAATAAGATCCTGTTTATGAAAAACAACCAAAACTTACAGACCCAGCTTTAATTCAATGGCATCAAATTCACATTCAGCTACAAACACCTATCAACCCATTGATTTTAATTTAATCAAAGGCTTAACTACTGCAGAAGCCAAAGCAGTAGACCAGCTAATTATCGATGAGCTAAGTTCTGATGTCATTCTGATTAATCAGATGGGGCATTATATCGTTGGTAATGGCGGCAAAAGATTACGTCCGATGCTCCTGTTACTTGTAGCCAAAGCCCTGGGACAAGTTAACAATAGCCACTTAATACTTGCCGCTGTGATTGAATTTATTCACACGGCAACCCTGCTGCATGATGATGTTGTAGACGAATCTGATCTTAGACGCGGCAAAGAATCAGCTAATGTTGTATGGGGTAACGCCGCCAGCGTACTGGTGGGCGACTACCTTTATTCCAGTGCCTTTGAAATGATGGTTCGCACCGGCAATATGCGGGTCATGGAAATTTTATCAAAAACAACCACCGCGATAGCTGAAGGTGAGGTACTGCAACTTTTAAACTGCAATAACCCTGAGACTACAGAAGCAAAATACCTGGAAGTTATTTCCAGAAAAACAGCCATATTATTTAGCGCTGCTACTCGCTTAAGTGCTGTTATAGCTAACACCTCACCCGCGACAGAAGAAAGTCTCGCTGGCTATGGACAACACCTTGGCGTTGCTTTCCAGCTCATTGATGACGCTCTCGACTATAAAGCCAGTCAGGAAGACCTGGGTAAAAACCTGGGTGACGATCTTGCTGAAGGTAAACCCACGCTACCTTTAATTTATGCCATTCAAAATGGTACAAAAGAAGAAGCCCAAATAATAATAAATGCCATCACAAATGGCGATCGCGATGCTTTTAATGAAGTCTACGCTATTGTACAAAAAACTCAGGCTATTACGTACACAGAACAACGCGCTGAAGAAGAAGCTGAAAAAGCTATAAACGCATTAAGTGTTTTACCTTCTTCTGAATATAAAGATGCGCTCATTCTATTAGCAAAATTCTCTGTACAAAGAAACTTTTAGACTCAGACATAAAAGCCGCGTGGTTAGCGGCTAGTTTAGTTAATGTGGACCCTCTTTGTTAACAATCGCCCAAGAATTCCTGCTGAGTTTGCATAGTTAATTTATCCATGAAAGATGGGCTTGCCATAGCTCTAATCTTTGCCAATGTCTGCGGTGTTTTGCAATAGTCTGGCAAGTTATCCCATAGCTCAATAATTTCAATTTCATTAGATTTTTCTTCTACATCAACTGATACAGCATCAAATTCATATTTTTTAGCCATGTGTAACACCTCCAATCTTTTAGGATTTGTGAGTTTACGTAACGCTCTCATAGGGTTCGACTGTACGCTAAGCCTATTAAGCTTTTAGTGCCAAAATATCAAATAAGAACATTAAGAGTGCGCACTCAAAGATAATAAAGCTCAAGGCGAAACTAATCTGTTGTTTTAGCCAATAGTAACTTCATGTACTATTGCCTCTTCAGCTTTATGCTGTATCAGGATATTCTTTGCCTTTTCAACTTCGGACACTGTTCCGTGTACAATCAGAAGGAACTTACCAGCTTTTAAGGCTGACTCGTAACGTATAATACTGTCATGGGGAATACCAATGCTTGCAAGTGCCCCACCGAGGGCAGTTAAGCCACCCGTGATGACCGCTGTTTCGAGTGCTCCGATTATCCAGCTTACCAACGGTCCGCCGACCATAACAGGACCTATCCCCGGGATTAATAAAAAAGCGGAGCCAAAAAGAAAGCCCCAAATTGCTCCCCAAAACAGCCCAAACTTACCCCATGTCGCAATACGATCACCCGTATTGTAATATCCGATAACATTTTCTTCGGTGTGGTAGTCTTTTCCAACGACTGAAAGCTTCTTCATGTCGTAACCGGATTTATGCAATTCGTTGACTGCATTTTCGGCATCCTCGTGGTTACTAAAGGCTCCAACGGCTAAACTGTATTTATTTGGCATAATGTTTCTCATGATTTGTGGTAAAAAAATAGCAGGGGTGTTCAATTTTCCGTAAAGTAGCTTCTGTTACCTACAGTAACTCTTTGTTTAATATCCTATTCAAATTATTTAATACCGTCAGTACGTTATAGCACATTACAAATGCTTATTTGAACAATTTGAAATTTCCACCATCCCATTAAATCAATGCTCGCTGGCGAACGAACCTATTAAAACGCGGACCATTAATCTTTGTTGGCATAATCCGAAAGTTTTTTAGGTGGGGTTGCTGCCCTCAAAGCATTTAAGACGGCTAACGCATCAATAACTTCATGGGGAATAGCATCCGCGACCGGAGGCAAATACCCTAACCTAGCAAACGCCATGCCTACTATGCTTAAAAGCATGCCACCGACTGCACTTTGTAGCGCAATTTTCCGCATTCGCGAACCGATATGTAAAAGTTCATCAACTTTTAACAAGGAACTGTCCAAAATGACGGCACCCGCTGCTTCT
>CAIPPE010000290.1 GCA_903866825.1 uncultured Methylococcaceae bacterium | reverse complement strand
TATTCGGTATGCCAGTCTTCTTCGGTGGCTCTTGTGCAATGAGGTATTAAGGAGCCGGTTTTTAAACAGCCACGTAATTCCACGCCTTTTTCCAAATAGATGTCAGCTAATAAAGGCAGTACTTTTGCTGCAATACCCTCTGCAACCAGTAAGGTTTCCATGGCATTGCAAACGCCGTAACGGTGGGTTTTTGCATTAATGGCTATTTTTATGGCTTTGTCTATATCGGCTTTGTCATCAATATAAACATGACAAATACCATCCAGGTGTTTAATAACTGGAATAGTGGCGTCTTTAGAAATTCGGGCAATTAGGCTCTTGCCGCCACGGGGTACGATGACATCAACGTATTCTTTCATGGTAATCAGTTCACCCACGGCATCACGGTCCGGTGTCGCCACAATTTGTACGGCTTCAACAGGCAGGCCGGCAGCTTCTAAACCCTGAGTAATGCAAGCGGCAATAGCTTGGTTAGAGTGGATCGCTTCTGAACCACCTCTTAATATACAGGCATTGCCCGATTTAAGGCATAGGGCAGCAGCATCAACGGTGACGTTGGGTCTTGATTCATAAATAATGCCAATGACGCCTAAAGGAACGCGCATTTGTCCGACCTGAATGCCGCTGGGTCGGTAATTTAAGTCGCTGATTTCGCCGACAGGATCGGGTAGAGCGGCAACCTGTTTTAAGCCTTCAATCATGGATTGAACACCCTTAGGTGTTATTGCCAGTCTATCCAGTGAAGCGGCATCCAGGCCGTTTTGTTGGCCTGCGTCCAGATCTTTTTGGTTTTCTGAGATTAACAGCGCTTGATTAGTTTCAAGAGCTTCTGCAATTTTTAATAAGGCCTGGTTTTTTTTGCCAGAGTCAGCGCGACTGATTTCTCTTCCTGCTTTTCTTGCTTGCAGGCCAAGGCTCTGCATGTAAGCTTTAATATCCACTCTATACTCACTAACGGGATTAATTGAGCCGTTTATTATATCGCTTTAAGGCTTTTATTAACAGAGGTTTAACACGTCAACTAATGGATATTAAAAGGCTTTCTGATGAGTATGTGTTCTTGAGTCTATGAAATAATCAACTATATAAGTTTGAAAAATGAGTTATTCGGGTAAAATGCTACTTTATGAGAGTCAATGTTATGACTGTGTTAGTCCTGTTTATTTCGGTAATAGTGTAAATGAAAATACTTATTCTTGGGGCGGGTGTCACGGGATCATCTGTGGCTGAGGCTTTTGCGAGCGAAGAGAACGATATTGTCGTTGTTGATTTTAGACAGGAATTGCTGGATGCCTTAAAAGATCGTTTCGATATTGCTACTGTGACAGGTAATGCAGCCCACCCGAGTATCTTGGAGCAGGCGGGGATTCATAACACCGATATGGTGATTGCAGTTACCGATAGTGATGAAACGAACATGCTGGCTTGTCTCATTATTAATGCCTTACACAGTCGTCCGAAAACGATTGCTCGGGTTCGGGCTATTGACTATTTAAAAACCCCGCAATTGTTTGGTTCTTCGGGTCTTCCTATTGATATTGTCATTAGTCCAGAACAAATTGTGATGGAGTCTATTCGGAACCTGGTCGAGTTTCCTGGTGCCCTGCATGTATCTGAATTTGCGGGAGGTCTGGTCAGGTTATTTTCCGTTAAAGTGGTTGCAAACGGGTTTCTAACCGGAAAGAAGATCAGGTCACTGAAGGAACGCTTATCGGATGGTAAGACGCGGGTTGTGGCTATTTTTAGAAATGGTAAGCCAATTTGCGTGAGTGGTGATGTCAGTATAGAAACGGATGATGAGGTTTTTATTGTTGCACCGGGTCAAGAAGTTAAACGGGTTTTAAAGGAACTGGATAAACTTGAAGCCCCACTAAAGCGTATTATTATTGCTGGGGGTGGGCATATTGGTAAGCGTTTGGCATTGGCTTTAGAAAAGAATCATCAAGTAAAAATTATTGAGAAGGATTCTGTTCGGGCACACAAAATTGCTGATGACTTACATAATACGGTTGTTCTGTTAGGTGATTGTACAGATGAGGGACTATTACTGGACGAATCGGTTGAGAGCGCGGATTTATTTTGTGCGATTACTGATAACGATGGGGTTAATATTATTTCTGCTTCTTTGGCTAAAAGCCTGGGAGCAAGAAAAACAATTTGTTTATTAAATCAAAACTCTTATACCAAGTTGTTGCCAGGTACAGGGATCGATGTCACTGTATTGCCTAATCAGGCCACTTTGGGGGCTATCCTCAAACATGTGAGACGCGGCGATGTGGCTCAGGTTACATCACTGTGTGGGGGAACTGCTGAAGCTATTGAGGCGATTGCCCATGCCAATAATGATGAAGATTCCGTGGTAGGTCGTCGAGTCGATAGTATTAATTTTCCGGCTGGTATTGTAATGGGGGCGCTGATTCGTAATAGCCAGGTTATTCCTATTCATCACGATACGGTATTTGCTGAAAACGACCATGTTGTCATGTTTGCCATGGATAAAAAACTGGTGATTAATATTGAACAAACGTTTCAACGTATTTGATTAGACATTCGCAAGCTTCGATAGATAACTTGCATCAATCCACTTGATCCTGATTTCCTTATGACTGTCATTCTTACGATTGCCCATATCTTTGGTTTAGTTACTTTGTGTTTTAGTGCGTTGATGAGCACTTGTTTGATCACCTCAGAAGTTGTCGGTGATGGTGCCACAACGGCTTTTGTTAATGGAACTTCGATAACCTTGCTGATAGGCTCATTGTTATTTTTTTCAACTTTGTGGGTGCCAAAGAAAGTATCACGGCAAGCTGGTTTTTTGCTGGTTGCAATGACCTGGTCGTTAACACCGGTGTTGTGTACGATTCCCTTGATGAGTTATATACCCACACTGAGCTTTGTTGATGCGTATTTTGAGACGGTCTCCGGGCTTACGACTTCAGGTGCTACTATTCTAAGTGGTATTGATAATTTACCACTATCCATTAATCTTTGGCGCTGTGAGTTGAATTGGATAGCTGGCATGGGAATTATTATTTTTGCAGTCGCTATATTACCCATTTTGGGTATTGGGGGGATGCAGTTATATAAAGCAGAAACCCCTGGATCTGTTAAGGAGTCTGATTTACCCCCTCGAATTGCACAAACCGCGAAAGCGTTATGGTTTGTTTATGCCGGTCTTACCCTGCTTTGTATGATTGCCTTACGTTGGGCTGGAATGGGCTGGTTTGATGCGATTTGTCATGCTTTCTCAGCGATGAGTCTGGGAGGAGTTTCCACGCACGATAGCAGTATTGGTTTTTTTAATTCTTTGCCTATCGAAATCGTATTGATCGTTTTTCAATTGTTAGCGGCGATTAATTTTGCCACGCATTTTGTCGCTATTCAAAAGCAATCGTTCAAGCCTTATCTTTTTGACAGGGAGGTTCGCGGCTTTTTAACCTTAGTTTCGAGTAGTTGCCTTTTTGCGGCTTTTGTTTTGTGGGATGCCGGGACTTATCCAGATTTTTTAACGGCTTTGCGTTACGCTTCTTTTAATTTGGTCAGTGTTGCTACTGACAGTGCCTTTACAAATCAGAATTTTAATGTCTGGCCCATTTTTGTTCCCATGTGGATGTTATTTTTGAGTTGTATATCGGCTTCCTCTGGTTCTACCGGTGGTGGGATTAGGATGATCCGGACTATTATCTTAATGAAGCAGGCGCGTTTGGAGATGTTTAAGTTTATTCATCCTTATGCCATCAGGCCTTTAAAAATTGGTGACACGATTGTTAGCAACAAAATTGTTAATTCAGTGACTGGCTTTATTTTTCTCTACTTTATTAGTGTAGTCATCTTGACCTTTGCTCTGCTTTTAAGTGGCCTTGATTTTCTGAGTGCATTTTCTGCTGTTATCACCTGTTTTAATAATGCCGGGCCTGGTTTAAATGAAGTAGGACCTATATCCACCTATGCGCATTTAAGTGATGTTCAAAAAGCCATTTGTACTTTTGCCATGTTGTTGGGTCGCGTGCAAATATTCTCGATTGTTATTTTATTTATTCCTGAGTTTTGGAGAAAATAATAAAACACCCCTAACCCCCTCTTTTTTAAAGAGGGGGAGACTGAATAACGACTATGATTTATAGCTAATGGTTTAGTTTAGGGACTTAATCTGGCTGATAAAGCGGCCTTCAGCCAGTCGTGTTTCAATAAGATCATCCGGTTTTAATTGCTCTGTAGAACGTATGAGTTGCCCTGAAGGTTGTTTAATCACCAAAGCATAGCCTCGATTAAGGGTTGCTAATGGACTCACTGCATGTAAGGTCTGGCTGGCGTTTGATAGATTCTGATTGAGTGTTAGCAATTTATGCTGCATAACAGTCAGTAGGCGTTTATATAAAAAGTCTTGCTTCTGTAGATATTGATTCAGCTTAATGCGTGGATTGTGTTGCCATAACTGGGCTGATTTTGCTTCAATTAAGCTCTGGTTACGGTGGAGCTTAGTCAATAGGGCTTGTTTAAGTCTTACTTCCAGTTCATCCAGACGTTGTGAGTTTCTATGAAGCTTTTGACCTGGATGCTGTTGTTGCAAACGTTTAGTTAGCCACGCTAAGGCTTGTTGATTTTGGACTAGTTTGCGTTGTATTTGCTGACGAAGATAGGCTTCAAGTTGTTCGAATCGGGTTAACCATTCTTGTTGGTCAGGACTGGCTTGTTCAGCAGCCGCTGAGGGTGTGGCGGCCCGATAATCAGCAACAAAATCAGCGATGGTGATATCTGTCTCGTGGCCGACTGCCGAAATGATGGGAATAGTGCTGGCAAATATGGCACGCGCTACTATTTCTTCATTAAATGCCCAAAGGTCTTCTAGTGATCCGCCGCCTCGTCCTAAAATAATAACGTCACATAGCTGATGTTCATTGGCCAGGGTGATCGCTTTGGTAATTTCATATTTTGCATTGGCTCCCTGTACGGCAACAGGATAAATAATGACGGGTAAGGCTGAAAATCGTCTTTTTAATACGGTCAGGATGTCTCTAATGGCTGCGCCAGTGGGCGAGGTAATAATACCTAGGGTGTGAGGGAGGACTGGGATAGCTTTTTTATGGGCAGAGTCAAATAAGCCTTCTTCAGACAGTTTACGTTTTAAGGCCTCAAAGGCTCTTCGTAAAGCGCCATCACCGGCTTCTTCAAGGTTCTCTACGATGAGTTGAAAATCCCCCCTGGGTTCATAGAGGCTGACTTGAGCTTTAATAACTACCTGTTTACCATTTTCTGGTTTAAACCCCAGTCTACGTCGTTGGGTTTTAAACATGGCACAGCGGACTTGGGCGTTAGCGTCTTTTAAAGAAAAATACAGGTGTCCTGAGGAGGGTGTACTTAAGTTTGATATTTCGCCTTCAACTAGTACGCTCAGGAAATGGTCTGCCAGTAATTGGCTGGTCGTTCGATTAAGTTGGCTGACTGTGAGTATGTTCCGGTGCGTCGAGGTTGCTGGGCTATTCATTTACGGGAGATCTTAAGATTGGGTGCAGGTATATTGGTTAGAGTATTGTAAAATACAAAGCTTTTATTTACAAAGAAAGGGGATGATGATGGCGTGGTTACTTTTATTTTCTGCGGGGTTTGTAGAGATAATTTTTGCTTTAAGCCTTAAATATAATGAAGGTTTTACTAAGCTTTGGCCAAGCATTATTACTGCACTGTCTGGAATCGGTAGTTTTGCTTTATTGATGTGGGCCATTAAGACATTACCATTAGGGACTGCCTATGCAGTATGGACAGGGATGGGGGCGGTGGGTGTTGCTATTTTAGGTATTTTTCTATTCAAGGAATCAATGGACTGGATTCGGTTGGTTTCTATTGGATTGGTGATTGCGGGTATTGTTGGATTAAAATTAACTGATAGTTATTAATATGCTACATCTAATTTTTCAATCACCTATTGAACTGGCCGTGCTGGAGAGGATTGCTCTAGGTGATGATGTGGTTTTTCTTGAAAATGCGGTTTTGCGCATTTTGGAAAAAGGTAGTCTGTCTGCTAGCTTAACGCAACTACTGAAGCAGAATCGGCTTTATGTCTTGGCAGATGATATAGAAGTGAGAGGAATACAGCTTTCTGAGTTGGTGACTGGCATTGAGGTTATTGATTATGATGAGTTAGTGATTTTAACGGTTAAAAACCCGGTGATTCAATCATGGTCTTAATGGTAGATTTACTTTGTTTAGAAACAACGGATCAAGGTTTTTTACTAAAGACTGCCGAATGGAATGAAGCAGTTGCTGTTCAGTTGGCCGCGCTTAATCAAATTAGTTTAACTGAAGGGCACTGGGAAATTATTTTATTTATCCGGCATTATTATTTGCAATATAAGCATTTACCTAATGCCCGCGTATTTACTAAAGCTATTGCCAAAGAGTTTGGAGAAGAAAAAGGCAATAGTCGGTATTTACATAAGCTGTTCCCAGATGGACCCTTGAAGTACGCGTGTAAGCTAGCGGGCTTGCCCAAGCCACCGACCTGTTTGTAGTTAAGGTGATTAGATATCTTTAAACCGGTGTATTAAGCGACGTTCTTTTTTATTCGGTTTATGATCTTGTCCGCTGATAGGAAATAGCTCTCGCTGTTCGCGTTGTTGCTTGAGTTGTTTTTGGCGTTTCTCATGACTTTCTGGTGTTTCTTCGTAAAGCAAAACTGCTTCTTTAGCGGGTTTTCTTTGTTTTGCAATATTGAGGATCTGTATGTCCCAGCTTAGACCCTCTTTATTAATAGTGAGGGACATACCTGCTTTGATTTCTTTACCGGGTTTGGTGCGCTGTTTATTAAGGTGAACTTTTCCCCCGGAAACTGCTTCGGCAGCCAGTTTGCGCGTTTTATAAAAACGCGCAGTCCAAAGCCACTTATCCAGCCGTGTGCTGTCTAATTCAGTGGGCACTCAATTCTTTTTCTTTTTTTAGGCCTCTAGGTAACGAAAAGACCACTTTTTCTTCGATACCCTGAATTTCAATGGTGGAGTTACCACCCCATTGTTTCAACTGGTCTATTACTTCCTGAACCAATACTTCTGGAGCTGAAGCACCTGCAGTTACGCCAACAACTTTAACGCCATCAAACCAACCAGGTTGCATATCACTTGCTGTATCAATTAAATAGGCTGTTTTACCTAATTGTTCAGCAATTTCTCTTAAACGATTGGAGTTAGAGCTGTTAATTGAACCCACAACAAGAATGATTTCAGCTGTTTTTGCCAGTTCATAGATTGCATCCTGACGGTTTTGGGTGGCGTAACAGATATCATCTTTTTTCTGTTCCTGAATAGACGAAAACCGTGCTCTTAAAGCATCAACCATGATTTTAGTGTCGGTCATTGACAGTGTCGTCTGGGTAACATAAGCCAGATTTTCTGGATTATTAACGACTAATTTTTTGACGTCTTCAGGGGTTTCAACTAAGTAAATGCCACCATTTTCGGTACATTTCTCATATTGTCCCATGGTTCCCTCAACTTCAGGGTGACCAGCATGACCAATGAGGATCACTTCACGATCTGATTTGGCATGTTTAGCCACTTGTATATGTACTTTTGTGACTAAAGGGCAGGTTGCATCAAAAACGGTTAGTTTTCGATCTTTAGCTTCTTGCTGAACTTGTTTTGAAACACCGTGGGCGCTAAAAATTAAATACGATCCGACGGGGACATCGGTGAGCTCTTCGATGAAAATAGCGCCTTTTTCTTTAAGGCCATTAACGACTGTCCGGTTATGAACGACTTCATGGCGGACATAGATAGGTGCACCAAACGTTTCAATAGCTTGGTCAACAATTTCAATGGCGCGGTCTACGCCGGCACAAAATCCACGAGGGTTAGCGAGTACTATTTGCATATCTTGACTTCTATACTGGGTTAATTTGTTATTATTCTAACTCAACATTGTTTCTGATACGATAATTCCATCCATATCAGCATATAAAAAATTATCTTTTTTAAAATTGACACCGGCAAAGCTGATTAATAAATCGCGATCTCCATGGTCTTTTTTATGGCTCTTAAGCGGGTGGGTATGTAAGGCTCTAATGCCGATGGGTAGTTTGTTGATAAGAGTTGAATCCCGAATACAACCATATACAATAATGCCTTGCCAGCCGTTCTCAATGGCAAGCGTTGCCAGAGGATAGTCTATTAAGGCACAGCGGTGTGAGCCTCCGCCATCAATGACCAATACTCTGTCCTGGACTTTTTCTTCCAGGACTGTTTTAACTAACACGTTATCTTCAAAGGTTTTCAGGGTGGTGATTTGGCCTGAAAAATTTGTGTTAGCGCCGTAAGGCATAAAAAGAGGCTCGACAATCTGGAAGTGATTTTCGTTGGAATGGGCGTCGCAAAGATTGGCAGTGGTAAACGTCATAAAAAGTCTCAGTTATTTTTCTTCAGTATAACGCGATAACAAGCCATAGGCACTGTGTGTTTTTGGTAAAGGTATTTTAACTTCATAACCTCCGCCAGAGGCCTCCAGCATACTTTGTCCGTATTTGTTTTCCATGTGTTCGATAATAATGTCCTGGTTACCTTCTGGTAGAATCAATTCTATTTTATCACCCACTGAAAATTTGTTTTTAACATCGATTGTAGCCATTCCTGTCTCTGGATCATAGCTTTTGATTTCTCCACAAAACTGTTGTTGGTGGCTTTTTGAGTAACCGGTGATATAGTTTTGTTGTTCATGAGTATGGTGGCGTTGATAAAATCCATCGGTATAACCTCGATTAGCCAGGTTTTCTAAAACGCCGATAAGTTCAGGTTGAAAAGCTAGGCCATTCAGCGCGTCGTCAATCGCTTGTCGATAGGTTTGAGCTGTTCTGGCTACATAATAGTGTGATTTGGTGCGACCTTCGATTTTAAGGCTATCGATACCGATATCGACTAAGCGTTGCACATGCTCTATCGCACGTAAGTCTTTGGAGTTCATGATATAGGTGCCATTTTCATCTTCCATGATAGGCAGTAATTCACCTTTGCGGCCTTCTTCTTCAAGAAAATAGACTTCATCAGCTAAAGGATGTCGGTCGGCTCCCCCACAACTGGCTGTGCTAATATCGGCCATGGAGAGTATTTCAGTTTGAGGTATCAGGTCACCTTCGGCATTTTCAAGAGCCGATAGCGTGTCATATTTCCAGCGGCATGAGTTGGTGCAGGTGCCCTGGTTGGGGTCACGGTGATTAAAATAACCAGACAGCAGACAGCGGCCTGAATAGGCAATGCATAAGGCGCCATGCACAAAAACTTCCAGTTCAATATCCGGGCATTGCTGGCGAATTTCCTGTATCTCATCAAGGGAAAGTTCTCTCGATAAAATAATGCGTTTAACTCCCATACTTTGCCAAAACTTGACGGTCGCATAGTTGACGGTGTTGGCTTGTACTGATAAATGGATAGGCATATCAGGCCATGTTTCCCGAGTCATCATAATCAGGCCTGGGTCGGCCATGATTAACGCGTCGGGGTTCATGGCGATAATAGGTGTAATATCTTTTATAAAAGTTTTAACTTTAGCGTTATGAGGAATAACATTAGTCGCTAAAAAAAACTTTTTACCGTGGGTGTGTGCTTCTTCGATACCTTTAGCTAAGTTCTCGGCAAGAAAATCATTATTGCGGACCCTGAGGCTGTATCTGGGCAGTCCAGCGTAGACTGCATCAGCGCCATAAGCAAAGGCATAGCGCATATTTTTAATGGTTCCAGCAGGAGAAAGAAGTTCAACTTGTTTCATGGTAAAAGAGGTAGGGTGGTTCGTGTAGTGTATATTCTAACGTAACCCTGTTGATGATAGGCAAATATTAGGAGTTCGAGATGTGGTTAGTGGTTTTTATAGTCGCTTTTTTATTTGTTTTGGGGAGTGCAAATAGTGGAATCATTGTGGGTGGAACTGTATATATTTATTTCTTTTCGGCTATAGCTGCTCTAGGCTTAGATCAGTTTATTGTTAAAGAATTACACCAGTTTCCCG
>CAIPPE010000289.1 GCA_903866825.1 uncultured Methylococcaceae bacterium | reverse complement strand
GGCTCGGGAAGATGTGGTGGTTGCCGGGATCAAGCGCCAGACCAGGCAGGAGGCCGGCAGGGCGAGGAAAAGATTGTACGATGACGTGCAGTAACAGAGGAGGAAAGCGATGAGCGGTAGACAGATACTAGGTATAGCAGGTGCGATTATTTTGTTATTGGTGTTGCCTTGGGCTATTTTTCAGCTGATAGAGCCTTTGGACAACAGCCAGATCATGGGTCGCGCCCCGCGTGGGCGCGTGGATTGAAACAAGGCGTTATTGAGCTTGAGAGTAAAAAATAATGTCGCGCCCCGCGTGGGCGCGTGGATTGAAACATGATACTAAGAAAATGAAATCATTGATTCATAGTTAAACGCGCTGTCTCAATAGCAGCTTTAACAGTATTAGGCGCGGTGCCTCCAATATGACTGCGTGCGGCTACCGAACCTTCTAACGTTAAAAAACCGAAAACATCCTCTGTAATCAATGTAGAAAATGTTTGTAATTCGGCTAACGAGATTTCAGATAAATCACGTTGAGTGTCAATGCCCAAACGCACCGCTAAGCCCACGATTTCATGAGCGTCTCTAAACGCCATGCCTTTTCGAACCAAATAGTCAGCCAGGTCGGTCGCTGTGGCAAAACCACGTTTTGCAGACTGATACATGTTTTCTTTCTTGGGGCTGATGTGTGACACCATATCAGCATACGCCCGTAAGCAATTGATTAAGGTATCGGCGGTATCAAAGAGCGGTTCTTTATCTTCTTGATTATCTTTGTTGTAGGCTAACGGCTGACTCTTCATCAGCATAAGCAATGAAACTAAATGGCCGGTGACTCTACCGGATTTACCACGCACCAATTCGGGTACATCAGGGTTTTTCTTTTGAGGCATAATCGATGAGCCAGTGCAGAAGGCATCGGGCATTTCGATAAAATCAAATTGGGCGCTAGACCATAAGATGAGTTCTTCAGAAAAACGCGATAAGTGCATCATGATCAAACTGCCAGCGGCTGTAAACTCAATAGCAAAGTCACGATCACTCACTGAGTCTAAAGAGTTGGCTGAAGGGCGACTAAAGCCCAGTAGTTCGGCTGTCATAAAGCGATCAATCGGATAACTGGTACCTGCTAAAGCGGCTGCCCCTAAAGGCATCACATTGAGGCGTTTACAACAGTCCTGGAGTCTTTCATGGTCACGAGCCAGCATTTCAAACCAGGCCATAAGATGATGACCAAAGGTAATCGGTTGAGCAACCTGTAAATGCGTAAAGCCCGGCATAATAGTGTCAGCATGTTGCTCGGCTAAATTTATAATGGCCGTTTGTAAGCGGACGAGTTGAGCGGTAATTTGCTGGATCTCGCTACGTAAATATAGGCGAATATCCGTAGCCACCTGATCATTCCGGGAGCGACCGGTATGAAGCTTTTTACCGGCGATACCGATTAAATCAGTTAATCGCGCCTCGATGTTCATATGAACATCTTCCTGCTTGATTGACCAGACAAATTCACCGTTGATGATTTCTGTGCTTATTTGGTTTAAGCCCTGAATAATCGCATCACGCTCGGTTTCGGTTAAAATGCCGCAGTGTGTCAGCATTTTTGCGTGAGCGATTGAGCCTTCAATATCCTGTTGCGCCATACGCTGGTCGAAGTCGACTGAAGCGGTAAAAACTTCTACAAAAGCATCGGTGGCCTGAGCAAAGCGGGCGCTGGAAAGTTTTTCGGAATTAACTGTGGTCATGTGTTTCTAGGCAGAATTACTTAAAATAAGCGAAATTATACAGATAAATGACAGGTAATAAATTATTAAGCCAATATGGCTCAGTGCCAGTATTTGTTTATAATTAATACGATTTAACATTGTAAGGCCTTAACCGTGGTTGTAGGTTACAATATTTGTAATTAATTCAAGATTGAAATAGATAACTGCCTTGTATAAGCAATATTTTCATTTTAGCGAGTTACCGTTTTCCATCTCTCCGGATCCGCATTTTATGTATATGAGTGCGCGTCATCAGGAGGGTTTGGCGCACCTACTTTACGGCATTGATTTTGGAGGAGGTTTTGTTGCTTTAACCGGTGAAGTGGGGACCGGAAAAACGACCTTATGCCATTGTCTTTTGCAACAACTACCCAAGAATATAGAAGTTGCCTTGATATTAAACTCAAGACTCAATGTTATCGAGTTAGTAGCGACAATTTGTGATGAATTAGGTATTAGCTATGATAAAGAACATGTTTCTTTAAAAAGTCTGATTGACCTTTTAAACCAGTATTTACTGGCGGCACATGCTAATGGTAAACGCACTGTCTTGCTAATTGATGAAGCTCAGAATTTAAGTCTGGATGTGTTGGAGCAGGTACGTTTGCTGACTAATCTGGAAACCAGCAAAACAAAGTTGCTTCGGATAATTTTAGTCGGTCAGCCGGAGCTAAAAACATTATTAGCCAGACAGGATTTGCGGCAGTTAAATCAACGGATTACCGCCCGATATCATTTGCTCCCTTTATCGCTGGATGAAACACGATCGTATATCAGGCACCGCTTGATGGTCAGTAATGGTCAGCCAGACATCATTAATGATAGAGCGATACGTAAAATTTATAAGCTGACCTCAGGGATTCCTAGATTGATTAACATTTTATGTGACAGGTCTTTATTAGGCGCTTATTCTACAAACTCGCAAAGTGTCACTCCGGCAATTGTTAAGTATGCTGCGGGAGAAGTGCTGGCTATGAACACCAAGAAAAAGACTTCTGTGCGGTTATTAACAGGTCTAATCTTGGTGGGGGTTGCTGCAACTCTTGGATTTTATGGATTAAAAAGTTTATTGTTTCCCATCCATTTGAATGATAGTAATTTATCTGTAGCCGATTCTATCATTTTGATAAGACCGCAAATTCTGGTTCCTGATAAAGCACCCAATGATTTGAATCCAATTTTGGCTAGTCGAAGTAACTCTAATTTAGCAAATAATACACAAACCTTTTATGACTGGATTAATAATCCCGAGCTTTCATTGGATGCGGCTTTAATGGATTCTTTTAAGGCTTGGGGAAAAACAAGTCCTTCAGGCAATAAGATTAATTGTCACACTGTAGAGTCGACTGGGTTACATTGTGTTTTTGGTAAAGCTAACTGGAAGGATATACTGGTGCTTAATCGCCCAGTGGTTTTAGAGTTTTCATTAGCAGGTAAAAAAAAGTTCCATGCGTTACTAACCGGTTTTGGACAAAACCAGTCTTTAATTTACTTTAAAGGTAATAAAATATTTTCAGTTGCTGATGTGTTGAAGTATTGGGATGGTTATTATTTAATTTTGGAAGCCCCACCCGTACCTGACAATAATGTGATGTTTTACACTCAAACATCTGACCAGGTGTTATGGTTAAGGTATGTGTTGAATAGTATTGATGGTAAAAGTAATGTTGAAGGGCAGGCGAATTATTTTGATAATGAGTTGGTGACACGGATAATTGACTTTCAAAATAACCATCAGTTAACTCCCGATGGAAAGGTGGGGATTAAAACTTTGGAGCTTCTAAAGAATATTTCACGTGGTTTAATGACACCTCATTTAAAAATAAGCGATTAATTATGTCTTTTATTTTAAACGCATTACGTAAATCAGAGCAGGAAAGGCAGTCGCTTCAGCCAGAAGCCGTTACAGATCGAATTCTGATTGATCATTCAGAACAGAAACAAAGTAAATCAGCTTTTTTTTATGTCGTTCTGGTCGTGGGAAATATCCTTTTAATTACCGCTGTTGCCTGGTTAGTTCATAAAAACCTAACGTCTTCGACTGAGGTTGTTAAAGTAGCGACCCAGTCACAAGCGACACCAGAAGTAGTGATTAAATCCGAGCCAATGGTTACCCCGGTTCCTCATGAAGTGGTTGTTGCTCCTCCTGCGCCGTTAGCAGCGCCAGCGCCAGTAATTCTCCCAGCTCAACAGGCTATCGAGATTAAGCCTCAATCAGAGCCTGTTATTAATCAGGTGAAGCAAGTCGAGCCGCCCAATCCAGAGCCCGTTATTAAATCGCTACAATCAGATAGTGATGTCGCGCAACCGAATACGACCTCGATTGCTGAATGGGTTGAATCACAAACCCTTAAAACTGAGGATTTACCTGTAAAGCCAGTTATTAAGAATAAATCAGAAAATGAGGCAGTTAAACCCGCGACTAAAGTCAATGTCTCATCAACTTCTAAATCTGTAGCTCCAGTAGTGCCAGTTATAAAGAAGAATGTTAAGGTTGAACCGGGTTTACCTGATGTTAGGGTGGTAAGGAATGATATTCCATTTTTAAGTGAGTTACCCTATGACGTTCGTCGGTCTATACCCAAATTAACCATCAATGTCTTTGTTTATTCAGATGACCCTCAAGAAAGTTTTGTAATGATTGATATGGTTAAGGTTAAAACAGGTCAGACAATACAGGAAGGAATGGTATTGAAAGAGATTCGACCTGATAGTTTGGTTGTTGATTATCAAGGGCGAACTTTCCAGATAGCAAGGTCCTGATTTTAGGGGGCTGTTCAAGAGTTATTTCTTAACCAGTGTGACCAATTGGGTGCTGTCATCGATGTTGATCTGATAGCGGCCCAATGCACTCATGCCCAATAACTTGTTTGTCCCTAAAAGAGCATCTGCTATAAAGGCGACCTGAACATTATCCAGCGTTTCTCCGGCAATTTTAACAGTATTTAGAAAGCCCACTTTAGCTTCGGTTGTGCCATTTGCGGTTTGCATCTTTCGGGAGGAGAACGTGCTATGGCTAAGGCCGAGTCGGGCAATCATTGATTCAGGTAAAACAACCACGTCTGCACCCGTATCAATCACCATATCCATGGTTTCCCAACTGCTGCCATTCCCTGAAATATCGACGGACACTATAAAGTGATTCCCCTGATGGCTGGTGGGCAAAACAATATGGCGATCTTCCGTTTTTTGTTTTTTATTAACAATAACAATACGCTCTATTCGGCCTTTTGCATCCCTGCTAACAATATGATTAAAAGAAGTTAAAAGCTGCTCCATTTGCTGTTCAAGGTCGCCACGAGTCTTGATTCCGGCTTCATTTTGAATTCTGTCCAGACCGATGATTTTAATATTCATCTGATTTTGTAACGATAGTATTTGATCAAAAAGATCTTTATCCGTGTCCGTAACTTCTGCATGTGCCCATAAGGTGGTTAATACCATAGTGCAAAAAGCAACTAAACGCAGTTGCTTGCTCACAGAGAATAGCTTATCAATTGTTGTCATTATTTTTATGAGATTAACCGCTGTTCAGTCTCTAATACCTGTTGCGTGGTTTGTAATACCGTATCAGGATTTAAGCTCATGGAATCAATCCCCACTTCGACTAAAAAGTCAGCCATTTCTGGATAGTCTGAGGGCGCTTGACCGCATAGACCACAATGTTTGCCATTACGTTTAGCGCCAACCACTGCCAGACGGATCATCTCTTTTACACCCAGGTCACGTTCATCAAAATCTTCAGCAACGATTGCAGAGTCGCGGTCTACACCCAAAGTAAGTTGGGTTAGGTCATTTGAGCCGATAGAGAAGCCGTCAAAATGTTCTGAAAAAGCATCTATCTGAATGACATTATTAGGAATCTCACACATGACATAGATTTCGAGACCCTTTTCACCCCGTTTTAAACCGAGGGCTGCCATATAGTCCAATACTTTTTGGGCTTCTTGGACACGACGGCAAAAGGGGATCATAAGAATGACATTGGTTAAACCCATGTCATCACGAACCCGTTTCATTGCCGCACATTCCAGCGCAAAACCTTCTGCATAAGCCGGATGGGTATAGCGTGATGCACCGCGAAACCCAATCATGGGGTTGGCTTCGTCAAACTCAAACCAGCGCCCGCCCAATAGCGTCGCATATTCATTGGTTTTAAAGTCCGACATGCGTACTACGACAGGCTTGGGATAAAAGGCCGCAGCAATGGTGCCCACACCTTCTGAGAGACGTTGAATAAAAAACTCTTCGGGATTTTTAAAGTTGCGGGTCAGGTCTTCCAATTGTTGTCGTTCGTTATCATCTTGCACGCGCTCAGGATGAATCAAGGCCATAGGATGCGCTTTGATGTATTCGGTGATGATAAATTCCATCCGTGCCAAGCCAACCCCATCATTCGGCAAGAAACTGGTTTTAAAAGCCAGTTCGGGATTGCCAAGATTGAGCATGATCTTCGTCTTGGGGCGTTTTAAGCCAGACAGGTCGGTCGTTTTAATTTCAAACTCAAGAATGCCTTCATAGACTTTACCCTTATCACCTTCTGCGCAAGACACGGTGACAGGACTATTGTTTTTAATCGTAGTCGTTGCATTGTCACAACCAATAACGGCAGGAACCCCCAGTTCACGGGAGATGATAGCCGCATGACAGGTGCGTCCCCCTCGGTTGGTAACGATTGCTGAAGCAATTTTCATCACGGGTTCCCAATCAGGGGTCGTAATATCAGCAACCAGTACATCGCCGGCTTTAAATTGTTGGAGCTGGCTGAGATTAGTAATAATTCGGGCCGTGCCAGTGGCGATTTTACTACCGACTGAATGCCCTGTGACAATGGGTTGAGCCGTAACTTTAAGGCTGTATTGTTCTAACACCATACCGCTTAATTGCGAGACTACGGTTTCTGGACGTGCTTGAACAATATACAAGCAACCATCAAGCCCATCTTTAGCCCATTCCATATCCATGGGTTTGGCTTGACCCGCTTTAGCGCTGTAATGTTTTTCAATTTTGATGGTGTAATCTGCCAAGGTCAGCACATCTTCGTCTGTAATACAAAAACGCTGCCGCTCTTGTTCAGACGTCACTATATTGCGAGTCGGTTCATGGGTGCGGCCATCACTGTAGATCATCTTGATCTTTTTCGCCCCCAAGCTACGCTTTAAGACCGCGCGATGACCTAACTCAAAGGTGGGTTTATGGACATAAAATTCATCGGGATCGACAGCACCCTGTACCACATTTTCACCCAGACCATAAGCGCCAGTAATAAAAACCACATCACTAAAACCAGACTCCGTATCCAAAGAAAACATCACACCACTGGCATCTAAATCAGAACGTACCATTTTCATGATACCGATTGATAACGCGAGTTTGAAATGATCAAAGCCTTGATCAACCCGATAATGAATGGCACGATCGGTAAATAAACTGGCAAAGCAGCGTTTACAGGCTTCTAGCAAGGCAGGTTCGCCGCGAATATTAAGAAAGGTATCCTGTTGTCCGGCAAAGCTTGCAGTGGGTAGATCTTCTGCGGTAGCGGAACTACGTACGGCAACACTCATCTCTTCGCCGTATTGCTGTTTTAATTGAGCGTAAGCCTGGATTATTTGCTCTTCAAGGTCACGAGGAAAAGGGGCGGCATAAATAATGTCTCGTGCTTTACGGGCTCTTTGAGCCAGATCGGCGACATCAGCGGGGTTAAGATCATCGAGTGCTTCATGAAGTGCTTCCCAGGCGTTGGCCTGATCAAGCAGATAACGATAGCCTTCAGCTGTTACCGCAAAGCCATTGGGAATCTGAATACCTTGCGGCGATAGTTCCTGGTACATTTCGCCTAGGGAGGCATTTTTTCCGCCGACTAAAGGCACGTCGTCTATCGTTAACTCATTAAACCAACGGATATAATTGTTTTGACTGGACATGGTGGTATTCCTTTGGATCTACTTTCTCAGTAGAGGAGATTAGCCAAGAATAATAAACAGTTCTATACCCAGGATCAAGCAACATATTTGTTTTTATTAATCGACAGTGACGGATTCGCTTGTCGTATAATTCGTCGATTTATAGCGCTCAAGAATTTCTTGTTACTCGTCACCCCATTACTGATTCGAAAAAAGTTGTGTTGATTACTGAAAAACAAAAACAAATCCTTAATTTATTAGCTGATGGAGAGTTTCACTCTGGAACAGAATTAGCTGAATCGCTAGGCGTGAGTCGTTCAGCCATTTGTAAGCAATTAAGCGGCTTATCTATCCTCGGATTACACCATTCAGCCGTCAGCGGAAAAGGCTATCGATTAGAAAAGTCCTTGGAATTATTGGATCAATCTAAAATTGTTTCGGTAATGAGTGAGGATAATAAAGCTTTAATTTCCGCTTTAGAGATTCATGACAGTCTTAACTCGACTAACACTTATCTTGTAGAGCGTTCTCAGCACGATGCGCCCTCTGGGACTGTCTGTTTTGCGGAACATCAAACAGCTGGCAAAGGCAGGCGAGGGCGGCAATGGGTTTCACCTTATGGTAGCAATTTATATCTATCGATCCTCTGGCGTTTTCAGCAAGGTGGAATGGCAGTAACGGCAGGGCTTAGTCTGGCGATTGGCGTTGCGGTAATGAGAGCATTGAATGCCTCTGGTTTTAATGAGGTTGGATTAAAGTGGCCAAATGATATTTATTACCAGGGTAAGAAGCTGGGCGGTATTTTAATTGAAGTGTCTGGTGAAGCCGACGGTCCTTGTTCTACGGTGATTGGTTTAGGCCTAAACCTGTTTTTACCAGACCTTGAGGCCCAGAGCATTACCCAAGCCTGGACTGATTTAACTAAAATCAGTGGCGAAAAGATCTTACGAAGAAATGCTTTGGCTGGCGCTCTGTTAAATCAAATATTAACAATTCTGAAGGATTATGAAACCTTAGGTATTCAGGGTTGTCTTGAAGAGTGGCGATATTACGATTGTTTGAAGGGGCAGTCAGTTACCTTATTTATTGGTCAACAACAAATACAGGGTCGGGTAGAAGGGGTTGATGATAGCGGTCTGTTATTAATTAAAAAACAGGATGGTAGTGTTCAGGCTTACGCATCGGGCGAAGTCAGCTTTAATGCGTTGTCATTATGAAGTTTTTAATCGATAGTGGTAATACACGTCTTAAATGGGCGACCTTAGATAATCAGGGAGAGATTGATAGTCAGGCCATTTTAAATGAGCAGATAACACGGGAAGGACTGATAGGCATCTGGAAGTCGTTACCACGTCCAGATAGTCTTGCAATTGCAGGTGTTGGTTCAGCACCATTGGTGACTTTGGTTTATGCGGTTGTTGATGAATTGTGGAGGAACCTTCCAGTTATTTCAGTTAAATCAGAAGCTCAGGCTTATGGTGTTTGTAATGCTTATCAACAGCCTGAAAAATTGGGTGTTGATCGATGGTTGGCCTTAATTGCCGCGCATCATTTTTATCCGGGTGCTGCTTGTGTTGTGGATTGTGGTACTGCAGTAACGGTGGACTTGATTGATTTTAAGGGTAAACATCTGGGGGGAATGATTTGTCCGGGTTTAACATTGATGAAAAAATCGTTAGTAGATGGGACCGCAAAACTGTCTTTTAATGACGCTATGTATGAAAGTGGACCAGCAAACTTTACAGAAGCCGCAATTTATAATGGTACTTTGTCAGCAATCGTTGGATTAATTGAACATATTTTAAATAAACAAGTCCAACCACTCTGTTTAATATTAACAGGGGGGGATGCTGAATTAGTTGCTGCGCATTTAGGCACTAAAGTTATTATTGACATCGACTTAGTTTTGCGGGGCTTATCTATTGTGTTAAGTGCAGATTCCCCGAACAAATAATATTCCCTCCTTTTATATTTTCTTTACAAAGCCTAATCCTTTAAGAGAGCACACAGTATGTCCCTTGGTGAAGCACAGCGTTTTTATAAAAAAATCCGGCATGATGCCGATTTTTTTCATCTTTTTGTTAAAGCCCTAGAATCGATTCCAAATGACTATCGGGATCAAGCAATCTATACCTTTGCCAGAGAACAGGGTTTTGATGTGTCTTTGGAGGACTTAAAGCATAATTTACCTAAAGCCAGGCTTTCTGTTAATAAGTTAGGCTTCCAATTTAAGCCGGGACAAAATCAAGCACCCGTTGCTCAGTCCTGTATCATGAGTTAATGACAAAAAAAACAAAACAACACAACACTAGAAATCCGAGCAACGAGCCGTCTGATTATCACCGACCTGGCAGGTT
>CAIPPE010000288.1 GCA_903866825.1 uncultured Methylococcaceae bacterium | reverse complement strand
CTGAATATTATGAAGAGATGAAAATCTGGTCTTGGCGACTATAACGCCCAATTAAGAAATTGGGCGCTGGTAAATCCTTTCTTAATTAGTTGCTGGAGCCGCTGGCGCAGGTGCCGCAGCTGGTGCAGCTTCTGCAGGTGCAGCAGCGGGCGCAGCTGTGGAAGCTTCTGGCGCTTTAGCTTCATCACTGGCTTTTTCGCAACCTGCCAGTAAGGTCAAAGCAAACAAACCAGTCGCTATCATTATTTTAGTTTTCATAGTCGTGTCCTCTTTTGTTATATATTATTTTTTTAATTGGTCTCGCTGTACCCAAACAAAAATCCGGGCAATAACAATGCTACCACAGTTACAATCAATTTCCGCAACAAAACAAGCACTTTTTAATCCTATAAAACGTTCTATCCCCTAATTAAAGGCTCTAAAACGGCAATGCTATTTTCACTTGTGGACGATTGACTAAAATAATTAACCAGACCTTTAAAAATTGCTTTAGCTATTTTTGTTTGAAATTGTTCACTTAACAAGTTTTGCTCTTCGGAGGGATTAGAAATAAATGCTGTTTCAATTAATATAGAAGGAATATCTGGTGATTTTAACACCATAAAACCGGCCTTTTGCACAGTATCTTTATGCAAGGGAGAAACATTCATAAAGCTTTTCAAGACATGATTAGCGACATTAACACTGGCTTCCCGGGTATCTTTCTGAGTTAAATCAAACAAGGTTGAGGCCAAATCATCTTCTTTATCATGAAGGCTGACCCCGACCATATCCGACGCGTTTTCGCTATCGGCCAACCAGCGAGCGGCCTCACTTGAAGCACCCGTCGTCGATAAAGTATAGACTGAAGCGCCTTTAATCAGGGTATCCTGAAAAGCATCCGCATGGATTGAGACAAATAACACCGCATTCGAAGCACGAGCAATCTTCATTCGTTCTCTTAGCCCCACATAAGAATCATCGGTACGCACCATGAGCGCTTTCATGCCTGAATGTGCATTTATAAATGCTTCCAGCTTTTTAGCGATTTGCAGAGTAATAACCTTCTCTTCAGTGCCGCGAATACCTTTAGCACCTGAATCATTACCACCATGCCCCGGATCAATTGCAATAATAATCGGTTCATTAGGACCCTTGCCGTTAGGTTTATTTTCAGCGACTTTAGGTTCAGAGGGATTAGGCTTGGTAACCGGAACCGCCACAACGTTTGTAGCCGATTTCGGTTTAGCGATATCGCGTGCATCGAGATCCACTACCAATCGATGTTCGTTGCTATTATCAGACTTTAGCGAAAATTCTTTCGCAGTCACAGGTGATTTTAAATCGACAACAACCCTTAAATCCGTTTTATCTTTTATTCCCGTGCGAATACGGGCAAATAAAGGATGTTCGGCAGGTGGTGAACTTAATGGACTTTTTAACTGTGCATTTTCTATATCAATAACCAAACGCGAAGGGTTATCCATAACAAAAACCCGATGCTTCGGTGATGCAGTGACTTCAAAAATCATCCGGTTTTGTTTTTCGGTCGTAACTAATTCTAACGATATCACACTTATTTGTTGCGCCATACACACCATGGACACTAACTGTAACCCCAAGAAAAATAAAATTTTCCCGTAACTTCCCATAACAATACCTAAACACCACTATATGGCTTAAAATTATAACAATATGCCTTTGATTCTATACTAAACAGTGCAGCAACATGATTAACCCCTGCTAAATACTGGCTAAACGGCCATCCCCACTCACTTCCAGGCTAATTACTTTATCTGGCTCAGGCAAAAAGCCTTGCCCTTTTTCAGGCCACTCAATAAAACAAATAGCCTCTTGATCAAAATAATCTCTGATACCAATCCACTCTAATTCCTCAGGATCGACTACTCGATATAAGTCAAAATGAAATACTTTCCAATCACCTATTTGATATTCTTCAACTAACGTATAAGTTGGGCTTTTTACCACACCAGTAAAACCAGCTGCTCTCAGAAAACCTCTTACCAGGGTAGTTTTACCGGCCCCTAAGTCACCGTGTAAAAAAATAACACCTTTAGATATCTGCGTCTTGAATAATTGCGCCCCAAATTGTTCAGTGGCTTCTGTATTATGCAAATACGTTTGCATTAATTTACCCATTGCTGGAGATAGGGCATTAAATCACTTGCTAGCAAACCCCTTTCACCCTGCTGTTCAGCCGCTAAATCTGCAGCACGACCATGACCATACGCGCCTTGTTGCGCAGCCTCTTTCAGTGACAAGCCTTGCGCAACTAAACCTGCGATAACACCTGACAACACATCCCCCATGCCTCCAGATGCCATACCCGGATTACCCGATACCGAAACCGCACATTCGTCATCCGAACAAATCAGAGTTCCTGCACCCTTCAGAACAACAACGCCTTGATACTTGGCTTGAAGCTCTAACACAGCAGCAAATCTATCGTCTTGAATAGTTGCAGTAGAGATTTTTAATAACCGGGCTGCCTCTCCCGGATGAGGCGTTAATATCCATTCAGAGTTAGTTCTCGGAAATTGAGCTAAAAGATTTAAACCATCGGCATCAACAATCAGCGGTTTTTTAGTTGCCAGTGCTTGTGAGAATAAGTCCTTTGCCCAAGGACTTTGGCCTAAACCCGGCCCAATAACAACAACGGTCGCTTTATCTAACAACTCGACCAAGTGCTCAGCATGGCTAACACCATGACACATTAGTTCGGGTCTATTAATATTCATTAAACCGGCATGCTCAACCCGAGTGGCTATACTGACTAAACCAGCCCCTATGCGCAAAGCCGCTTCACCCGCTAATCTCGCAGCCCCTGAATACCCCAGATCACCACCAATAATTAACACGTGCCCAAAATGACCTTTATGACTACAGCGCTCTCGAGGCAAAAAGGCCGCTTTAATAACTCGTACGGCTGTCGGCAAAACACCTTGAAAAAGAACTTCTGGCACACCCAGAGATGCATAAACGACCTCGCCACAATAATCTGCTGCTTGCCCCGTAAATAAACCCTGTTTCAAAGCAATAAAAGTAACCGTTGTATCTGCTTTTATAGCACAACCCATCACCGCACCCGTGTTAGTATTCAATCCTGATGGATTATCCACGGCAATCACTCGCGTTGATGATTGATTGATAACCTTGATAGCTAGGGCATAAAGCCCGGTTACAGGGCGATCAAGCCCTGATCCAAGTAATGCATCAACGACTACATCAATCTCATTAAGCGGCTCACCCTGAAAAGGTAAAACAACTCCTTTTGCCCGTCTATAGCGATGATAAGCAAGCAAAGCATCCCCTGTTATTTTTTCAAGATTTGCCAAACTATAAACAAAGACGTTTAAACCCGCTTCAAGGGCTAAATGAGCAATAATATAACCATCTCCAGCATTATTGCCTGATCCACAAAAAACCACCATCGACTGCGTGTGCGGCCATTGCATTCTTAAGCGTTGAAAAACAGCATAGCCAGCACGACTCATTAAATCAATGCCTGGGATACTTAAATCCTGTATCGCGCATCGATCAAATTCTCTAACCTGATCCGTCCGGTACAGCGTAGTGGGTAGTTTTTCCATAGCTATAGGAAGAGTGATAAACTTAAAAAACGTAACAGAACCCTAAGCCACAGAAGTCGTGGATCAAGGTTCTCCTTACTTTGGCCTGGCCTTTAATCAAATATAATGAACTTCAGGTTTACCTGTTGACTCAACTAATTCACCTATCAAAAAAACGGTCTCACCTGACGCCTGTAAAGTTTCAAGAGTAGCTTTCTCATCTTCTGGCGCCACGCAAACGATCATCCCAATACCACAATTAAAGGTAGTCAACATATCTGCTAACGCAACATTTCCCTGTTCTTGTAACCATAAGAAAATCTCTGGAAACGTCCATGATGAGAGGTCAATATTCGCCTGTGTGTCATTAGGCAAAACACGGGGTAAGTTTTCAGTTAAACCACCACCGGTAATATGAGCAAAAGCATGTACAGACACTTTTTCTAATAATCCTAATAAGGATTTAACATAAATCCGGGTCGGCTCCAACAAGGCAGCTCCCAAGGTTTTATCGCCAAACGCATCACTGAGTGATGAGCCGCTATGGGCAATCACCTTCCTAATTAAAGAATAACCATTTGAATGAGGGCCTGAGGAAGCTATACCGATCAGTCTATCACCAACCTTAACTTGAGAACCATCCAATACTTTGCTTTTTTCAACTATACCTACACAAAAGCCGGCCAGATCATATTCCCCATCGGCATACATGCCAGGCATCTCGGCTGTTTCACCACCGACCAGTGCCGCACCCGCCAACTCACAACCTTGGCCAATACCTTTAATTACCGCAGCAGCCGTATCGACATCCAGCTTTCCGGTTGCAAAATAATCCAGAAAGAATAAGGGCTCCGCACCCTGTACGATTATATCATTGACACACATGGCGACTAAATCAATCCCCACTGTATCATGAATACCTAAATCAATAGCCAACTTCAGCTTAGTTCCAACCCCATCAGTTCCCGACACCAAAATCGGATTCTGATAACGATCCAGCGGCAACTCAAACATTGAACCAAAACCGCCAAGCCCTGCCATGACTCCAGCAGTTCGTGTTCTGGCAGCAATAGGTTTAATACGCTCAACTAATTCATTGCCTGCTGCAATATCAACGCCAGCACTTTTATAATTTAAGCTTTCCTGGTTTTTTTCGCTCAATGTAGTGGTCTCTATCTAAATTTAAACTAGAGATATTGTACAAGACATCAGCATTTTTTGTGAAGGATATGAAAAAAAAGCAAAACAGTTGAATTTTATTACAAAAAAAACTAAAGTGACCGAGTGCGCCGGTTGGTTAATCGATAATGAATCAACCACTTATTAACTGAGGAATTAATATGACAATAATAAAAATGTTTAAACCCGCCTTGTTGCTGGCCTTTATTTTTTACCAAGGAACAGCAGTCGCTTATAGCCCGGATGAGCAAGAAAAACTTTGCAAGAAACCCCGCTTCACCGATTTTAATCTAAGCGAATACATTGCCCCGAGCAATATTGAAACGCCACCTGAATCCGAGTTTATTATAAAAGTGTCTGCCTGGGCTGATCCAACCACAATCCAATTGACCGCCAAAAAACAACCACTGGCATTTAAGGTACAAAGCACCAGTACCTTTCATAAAATAACAGCTAAACTACCCGTTTCCTTAAATGGCAATTTCGTAAGAATCGATGTCAGCGCTAAAGCGGTATTAGGCTGTAGTGACAAAACAGGATGGTTAATTAAAGTCGCTAATCCTTAAAACACTTAATATCACTGTGAATCTAGTGTTTTCTTAAGCGCTAGGTTCATCAACATTAAGTATTTAATTTGACTACCTTAAAGGGTCTGGCTAGAAGATACTGAAGATATAATCAATCTCTGGGAGATTAATAAAACGGGAAAACTTATGTATTGGTAAGAAACCCTCCCTCGAGGATAAAAATCGAGGGAGGTTAATAACTTATTTACCAGCGATTTGAGCTGCTGTGCTGTTATTAGAAGTATGTCTTTTCTCAATTTTAGAGAAAGTTTCTGTTTGAAGTTGAGCAACTGCACCACTTTCTAAATGCTTAGTTTCATCTTTCTTCAACAAGACAACCAAAAGAACGATTGCAGCGATAGAAACGCCAACGATTACCCATGTATTGTCTTTTTCTTGTTCTTCAGCCATTTTAAAATCCTCTATAGTTATTAATATTTATTATTCTCTCTCCTCAAGAGAGCAATCCAAAAATAATATTTTATGAATTGATTGTCGAATTAACTTTCAACAATGGTGTAATTTTTATCATGAGATAGTATCCCGTGTCAAAACTATAAATAAAAAAATCCGTCAAAAAAACCATAAAACCTTGTAATAAATATCAAAAATCAGATTATCCTATTGATAATAAATAACATTTATTTAATAACTTTTTTCAAAAAAATATAGTGTCCAACCACAATATTTTGTTCTGACCAGCCCTTCTTAAACACTGTCATTTAGCGCCGTTTTGAGCATTTATAGTTGCTCATAGAGCGCCTGATATTGTTTAGCGCTTCTAAGCCAGGAATAATCCTTCTGCATCCCGTTTAACTGTAATTGAACCCATAGCCCTGGAAAACTATAAATAAGCAGTGAGCGCTTAATAGCTTCCATTAAAGCCCCCTCTGTTGCGTCATTAAAAACAAATCCCGTTGCAGTCTTATTACCGATTGATTCTGGTAATGCATCACACACGGTATCCGCCAAACCGCCGGTTTTTCGAACGATAGGGACAGTACCATAGCGTTGACTGTATAACTGATTTAAACCACAAGGCTCAAATCGTGAGGGCATTAAAAATACATCAGCCCCCGCCTCCAGTTGATGGGCCAGCACTTCATCATACCCCAGAGTAACTGACATTTTTTCTGGATTCTGTCTGGCAAAATCAAGCAACTGTTGTTCAAATACTTTATCGCCACTACCCAGCAATATAAATTGCAAGGGCAAGGTTAGCATCTCAGGCAAACAGTCTATAATCAGGTCTATGCCTTTTTGCTCGACCAAACGGCTAATCAGGGCATAAACAGGCACTTTGCTAGCCACCGGCAAAGATACTTTCGCTTGTAAAGCGGACTTGCTTAACTGCTTTTTAGACAACGTCAGATTATCAAAAGGCGCAATGATATGGGTATCGGTTTTAGGATTCCAATGCTCTGCATCAATCCCGTTAATAATACCTACCAAATCCTGCTTTCGGTGACTCAACAATCCTTCCAGTCCATAGCCAAATTCAGCAGTTTGAATTTCATTTGCGTAAGTGGGGCTCACGGTAGTGATACGATCCGCATAAACCAACCCGCCTTTAATGAATGAGAAAAATCCATTAAACTCCAGACCATTCAAATGCCAAAGCTCTCTGGGGATATTCAACAGGCCACGGGTTTCTTTAGGAAATAAACCTTGATAAGCCATATTATGAATGGTAAATACGGTAGCAGGACGATCAGTTTCTAACGACAAGAATGCTGGAACTAACCCGGTTTGCCAATCGTTACAATGCACAATATCCGGCTTCCAATCCAGATATCCCCGATTCATAGCCACTTCAACTGCAACCCGACACAACAGCGCAAATCGCTCTGCACTATTAAGCCACGGATCACCCTTTTCATCGACATACGGATTTCCCGGAAAATCAAAAAACATCGGATAATCTACTAACCAAACCACAACCTGGGTGCCCGGCAGCCGGGTTTCCAGGATATTGACATCCATTCTATTCACCTGAATGGAACTTTTATAATAAATGTCCTCCGTCGTCTTTATCGATTGATAATTAGGCATAATCAGACGAACATCCGCGCCCAGCTCCTGCAAAGCAGGCGGCAAGCTACCACAGACATCGGCAAGCCCACCGGTTTTAATAAGGGGATAGACTTCGCTACTTACAAACAATACTTTTTTCATCACTCACCTGGGATCGCTATAATTTTATATATGAAAAAACACTTAGGCATTAATGTAAAACAAATTTAAGCCTAATGAGCAATAAAATTATTGCGAACCCACAATGAGAACATATTTTTAGAGTCAGCCATGCGTTATGACATGGCTGTTTAAATGGGTTTAAAACCGTCGTGACCAGCCAAACTGAAAGGATAGCTGATACATATTCAGGTCAATGGTTTGTCCGGGACTCAGTGGATTAGGTCCACTCACCGTCTTGCCAGGTGAATACATGAATGCAAAATTCAAATCATCTTTACTGGTTAGGGCATGAGTAAAACCGGTAGTCAAATTCCACTCCTGTACACCAGGCGCCAAAATATTAAATAGGACCTGTGAACTAGGAATTGGCTGCGCACCATAGCTAAAACCTCCACGCCAGGTCCACTTTTCATTTTGCTTCCATTGCGTACCAAACTTAAACACCGTCATATCTTTCCAGCCAAAGCCGGCCCCATTGCCGCTGCCAAGTTGTGCCGACAATAAATTGGGTAGCAGGGTATTACCTACTGCATTGACGCTGCTATAACGGATGTATTCAACATCAAATGACGAGGTAATGCTCTTATTAATATCCCAGGCCAGCCCTCCGTTAACACTTTCGGGTATGTCAAAACTGCCCTTTCCTGCAAAAAGCCCTGAATAATCGCTAAATGAGGTCATATAAACACGACTTTTATAAGACACCCCCAGATGAAGCCCAGGAATTAACTCCACTAAGCCGCCGACCCGTACACCCCCACCGTATGAAAAATCACGACCTTGATTAGAAAGATTCTGCGGCTCACTGGAAAAAGGTGCAAAGGCACCTAAGCCATAAGCTTTAAAGGCTTGAACTGCGAATATTGGCGCAATACCTAAGGAAAATCGATCATTACTAAAACGCCTGGAATAACTGGGACTAATAAAAACCTGGGCCAGATCAATACCGGTACTACCGCCACAAAAAGTTCCTGACCTGCCAGGCGGACAAGTTTGACTGGAAAAATCAGGATAATCAGTATCCATACCGCCATTACCAAAAACAGTAAGCCCTATGGACTGACTGTTATCGATCATATGATTCCAGCCAAAAGTAGGAATAGGAAAAACACTGTTACCGCTTTTGACCGTTCCAGGATTTAGGGGAAAAGCGCCTGGCGCTAGGGTTGGAGCGCCATTAACCGAGTATTCACGGACCGGATTAAATATTTCCAATTCCAGATCCAGCCGATCCCCGACAAAAGCCATTCCAGCCGGGTTTGTTGCCGCCGCCATCGCATCTTGTGGTAAAGCGCTTGTTGCACCCGCCAAAGCCTTACTTCGGGCACCATAACCATGAGCAAAATAACCGTTAGTGGCCTCCGACACCATTGGAAACAGCAGGACAACCATAGCTACGGCACTGGGAAATAATTCGCGTTGCCTTATTTTTAAGACCTTAGGAGTTGATCTTGTTGAAGAAAGACCAGTTCTATGTTTATTATTTAAACGCTTAACTAAACAGGTTATTTTTTGGAATGACATAATGTTTCTCCAGCTTAATTTTAAACAGGAGAAAGAGTTTAGATGTATGATTTATTAAAATAAAATGACATTATCAGATGCTTTTATCTAATAATGAAATATATAGCCGACCATTTCATGAGGAAAGCTCAGTTTATTGTAATCCAGCTCAGCAGATCCTGATTAAAGATCACCTAAAAGCGCTTGAATCTTTAATAGAGACCCATCACACATAATCACTGCTATTAAGAGCTTACCTCCTATTGCCCCTCAATTAATCATGCTTTAAAAATTGTGTAACTGCTTCCCCCACCCGACTTTAAAAATAAATAAAAAAACGCTTGACAGCTTTTTTATGACAAAAAATTGTTTTTATTGTCCTGTCGCAAAATTCCTTCGGATAGGCCCTTAATAAGGCATTGTAGTGACTTAGCCAGCCTTCTTACGTTTTTAGCTCAAAAAGTCCATTTTCTCCTGCTCAGGGCGTTTCCAAGAGATCGAAAAAAGCAATGATATGATACGGATATTCCAGATATATCCTATTCATCTTAATGGCAAGCT
>CAIPPE010000287.1 GCA_903866825.1 uncultured Methylococcaceae bacterium | reverse complement strand
TGTTTTATATATTTATGATGAGCATAAGTTACGCCAATGTTTTAATAATTGATTAATAAAAAATTTATTTTATAAAACATTCGGTTAAAGCATTTGTGGAGTGTGATTGATGTTAAGTTAATCAATCACGTATTGATTAGTATGGTTGTGGTGCATAACAAGTGTGCGGTAAGTATGTTTTTGCACCATTTAAGTACTGGAAAGTAGTGGTGGGCTATAATCGCCCACCTGATATTAGATTTCTTTAGCGAGTTTCTCTGCATAGCCCGTGTAATTACGCGGGGTTAATGCAAGTAAAGTTGCTTTAGCTTCTGCAGGGATTTCTAGTTTTTCAATAAATACTTGTAATTGCTCAGGCGTAATGCGCTGTCCTCGCGTAAGTTCTTTTAATTTCTCGTATGGTTTTTCAATGCCATAACGTCTCATGACTGTTTGTATGGGTTCAGCTAGTACTTCCCAGTTGGCATTCAGGTCTGCTTCAATGGCATCCGTGTTGATTTGAAGTTTGGATATTCCTTTTAAACTGGCCTGGATTGCAATACTGGTATGAGCAATCCCTACACCGATATTTCTTAAAACTGTTGAATCTGTTAAGTCTCTTTGCCAACGAGAGACGGGTAGTTTCTCGGCTAAAAACGAGAATAAAGCGTTAGCAATCCCCAGGTTGCCTTCTGAGTTCTCAAAATCAATCGGATTGACTTTATGTGGCATGGTTGATGAGCCAATTTCACCGGCAATGGTTTTTTGTTTAAAGTAACCTAAGGAGATGTAGCCCCAGATATCACGATCAAAGTCTAACAGTATGGTATTAAAACGCGATAAGGCATGGAAAAACTCGGCGATATAATCGTGTGGCTCAATTTGAATGGTGTAAGGGTTCCATTGCAAGCCTAGCGATTCTACAAAGTTTTTGGAAAACTCTCCCCAATCAACATCTGGGTAAGCAACACAATGCGCATTATAGTTACCTACCGCACCATTTATTTTGCCTAATAAGGAGACGGCCTGAAGTTGTTGTTGTTGACGTAACATACGGGCGACAACGTTAGCGAATTCTTTGCCTACAGTGGTCGGAGTCGCTGACTGTCCATGAGTACGAGACAGCAAGGGCTGAACCGCCGTTTCCAGTGCTAATTTTCTGAGTGCGTCTATGCAGTTGCTTATTTGGGTCTGGATGACATCACGACCTTCTTTGAGCATTAAGGCGTAAGAGAGATTGTTAATATCTTCTGATGTGCAGGCAAAATGAATAAATTCACTTACTTGTTCCAGTTCAGCACAACCCGCAATTTTTTCTTTTAGCAGATATTCAACGGCTTTAACATCGTGGTTGGTTGTCTTTTCTATGTCTTTAACACGTTGTGCATCCGCTTCAGAAAAGTGATCGATAATGCTATCTAATAAATTGCTTGCGGTCTCATTGAAAGGAGAGACTTCTTTTATCAATGGGTGGTTTGCCAAGGCTTGCAACCAACGTACTTCAACTAATACCCGATAGCGTATGAGTCCGTATTCACTGAATATGGGGCGAAGATCTTCTACTTTATTGGCATAACGGCCATCGATTGGGGAGATTGCGGTTAATGCAAAATTAGTCATAATTTGTGTCCTGATAATACTGATGTAATGTTTCTTAGTTTTTATTATATTTACTTTCGATAATACCGCCGCCTAAACAAATATCACCGTTATAAAAGACAACGGATTGTCCGGGTGTAATTGCTCTTTGGGGTTCGTCAAAAGTTACCCGGCAACGATCATGATTCAAGGGCTCTAATAAGCAAGATTGATCCGCTTGGCGATAGCGGGTTTTTGCGCCACAACGAATCGATTCGGTTAAGTGTTTATTGTTACACCAATCCAGTTGACTCGCTTCTAGGGTATTATGCAACATAAGGGGGTGGTTATGACCCTGGCCTACGAGCAATATGTTGTTATCAAGATCTTTATCCAGTACATACCAGGGTTCATCGGGGGCGTTTTTAACCCCTCCAATACCTAAGCCTTGACGCTGGCCTAAGGTGTAATACATTAAGCCAACGTGTTTGCCAATATATTGGCCTTCTGGAGTACGCATTTCTCCAGGTTGCGTAGGGAGATAACGTTGCAGGAATTCAGTAAACTTACGCTCACCTATAAAGCATATTCCTGTACTGTCTTTTTTCCGGCTATTAGCGAAACCTGCTTTATCAGCTAATTTTCTTATTTCAGGTTTGTGTAAATGGCCGATTGGAAACAGCGTTTTGGATAAAGCCTTTTGTCCTAAAGTATAAAGAAAGTAGCTTTGTTCTTTATTAGGATCGAGGCCTTTTAAAAGCTGGAATTCATTCTCGTTATCGGGTTGTGTTGCAACGCGTGCGTAATGACCGGTTGCAATATAGTCAGCGCCTAAGTCATCAATGGCATAATTTAAAAATGCCTTGAACTTAACATGTTTGTTACAGAGAATGTCTGGGTTTGGTGTACGACCGGCTTTAAACTCAGAAAGAAATACTTCAAATACTTCATCCCAGTATTCGGTTGCAAAGTTAACCGTTTTTAGCGGGATGCCTAGTTTATCGCAGACTTGTTGGGCATCCGCCAAATCTTCCATGGCGGTGCAGTATTCAGTACCGTCATCTTCTTCCCAGTTTTTCATGAACAAGCCGGTGACTTGATAGCCTTGTTCCTGGAGTAGTAAGGCGGTTACTGATGAATCAACTCCGCCCGACATTCCAACGATTATGTTTTTACTCATTATCAAGATCTAGAAATGATTTTAAAAGTGACAAAGGGTATCTATGTCCACTTAAGTATTCGTCTATGCTGATAAGCACTAAGGGGCTACGTAAGCGATGTTGTTGTAAGGCAACTTCATCACGCGTTAACCAGTGTGTCGTAATGATGCCGTCATCCAGGGGTTGGTCAGGGTTATAACTGTGGCAGTTGCCAGAGAAACAAATTCTAATGAAGGTTGGAAATTCAGGGTTTCTACGCCAAAGTTGTACTGAAATAATATCAACGGGTTCAAAGTGCCAGGCCGTTTCTTCATTAACCTCGCGTTTGATGGCGCCAATAAGGTCTTCGTCTTTTTCAAAATGACCAGCTGGCTGATTAAGTTGTAAGCCGCGAGGCGTTTCCTCTTCAACGAGCAAGAAGCGATTATTGCGTTCGATAACTGCCGCAACAGTAACATGTGGTTTCCAAACCATTGGTGATTTCCAGTTTTAAAAAGAGAGATATGTTACTAGATATTAAGAACTTATGTTGGTAAAAAAATATAAAAAGAGTAAAGTTAAAGCTTTAGTATTATATAGTATTGGAGTACTTTATGTTTTTGTGTAATTTAATTTGTTATGTGCTTAGGCTTGAAATACACTAGTATTGACACTATCTCAACCGCTCAATGTATTTTATTTAGATAATATGTCCGATTTTGATCCACTTAAATTTAATGACGATGACCTGGCTGTTCAAGAAGCCAAGCCGAAGTTAAAAAGACCACCTTTATATAAAGTCATTTTATTGAATGATGATTTTACTCCGATGGATTTCGTCATCGAAATTTTGATGAATTTCTTTTCTATGCCTCAAGACAAGGCAACTCAAGTTATGTTACAAATTCATACCCAGGGGGTGGGTGTATGTGGTATATATTCTAAAGACGTTGCAGAAACAAAAGTCTATATCGTTAATGATTATTCACGGGAAAACCAGCATCCATTGATGTGTTCAATGGAAGCAGTGTAAATTTTGGAGCGCTTATGTTAAGTAAAGAACTTGAAGTAACGTTAAATACAGCTTTTAAAAACGCACATGATAAGCGACATGAGTTTATTACTGTCGAGCATTTATTGCTCGCATTACTTGATAACAGTGCTGCAGAAGTAATCATGAAAGCTTGTGGATGTGATATGAAAGTCTTGCATGATCAGTTAACACAGTTTATTGATGAGACAATATCATTAATTCCTTTAGGTGTGCAGCGAGAAACTCAGCCAACCCTGGGCTTTCAACGTGTTTTGCAGCGGGCCGTTTTTCATGTGCAGGCGTCTGACAAAAAAGAAGTAACCGGTGCTAATTTATTTGTTGCACTGTTTAGCGAGCAGGACTCACATGCTGTCTATTTATTAAACAAGCAAGATATATCTCGACTTGATGTGGTCAATTATTTGGCGCATGGCATTTCGAAAACTGACCAAGGTCATGAAGACTCCAATGAGCAGGCTTCTGAAACAAATCCAGCTGACAGCGAGTCGGGTAGTCCATTGGATAAATATACCACTAACCTTAATAATGAAGCATTACAAGGTCGAATAGATCCATTAATTGGTAGAGAGCTTGAGCTTGAGCGTACTATTCAGACATTGTGTCGACGCCGTAAAAATAATCCTTTATTGGTCGGTGAGGCCGGTGTTGGTAAGACGGCTATCGCAGAAGGATTAGCCAAAAGAATTGTCGAAGGTGATGTACCCGAGATTTTGATGAAAAGTGTTATCTATTCCTTAGATTTAGGGTCACTGGTTGCGGGTACTAAATACCGGGGGGATTTTGAAAAGCGGCTTAAGTCTTTAATGAATCAGCTCAAAAAAGAACCTGAGTCTATTTTATTCATTGATGAAATCCATACCATTATTGGTGCCGGTTCTGCTTCTGGTGGTGTTATGGACGCCTCAAATCTGATTAAACCAGTGCTTGCTTCTGGGCAGTTACGCTGTATTGGTTCGACGACGTATCAGGAGTATCGAGGGGTTTTTGAGAAAGATCATGCGTTGGCGCGTCGCTTTCAAAAGATAGATGTGGTTGAGCCTTCTGTTGAAGATACTATTTTGATATTAAAAGGTCTTAAGTCACGTTTTGAAGAACATCACAATGTTAAGTATTCGGCTGATGCTTTGCGTGTCGCAGCCGAGTTATCGGATCGTTACATAACTGATAGACATTTGCCAGATAAGGCTATTGATGTTATTGATGAGGCGGGTGCCAAGCAGCGGATGACGATTGAAGCGGATAGAAAAGAAACCATTGATGTCGCTGAAATAGAAGATATTGTTTCAAAAATTGCTCGTGTACCAGCAAAATCGGTTTCTTCTAACGATATAGATAAACTGGCTAATCTTGAAAAGAATCTTAAGATGTTGGTGTTTGGTCAGGATGAAGCTATTTCAGCATTAGCTTCAGCAATCAAATTATCACGAGCGGGACTTCGAGATACTCAAAAGACAATTGGTTCCTTTATATTTGCTGGGCCTACGGGTGTAGGCAAGACCGAAGTAACTCGTCAATTGGCTAAGGTGCTTGGGGTAGAGTTGATTCGATTCGACATGTCTGAGTATATGGAGCGTCACACGGTTTCACGATTAATCGGTGCACCTCCTGGCTATGTTGGGTTTGATCAGGGGGGGTTGTTGACAGAGCAGGTTACTAAACATCCGCATGCGGTGTTATTGCTGGATGAATTGGAAAAGGCGCATCCTGATGTTTTTAATTTGTTACTGCAAGTAATGGATCATGGTTCGCTGACTGATAATAATGGTCGCAAAGCAGATTTTCGGAATATCATTTTGGTAATGACGACCAATGCCGGTGCTGAGGAGGGAAGTCGTGCTTCTATCGGGTTTACTCAGCAAGACCATGCAACGGATAGTATGAAGATTATAGAAAAAGGTTTTTCACCGGAGTTCCGAAATCGTTTGGATGCGATTATTCAATTTAAACCTTTAGATATTTCAATTGTCGGTCATGTGGTTGATAAATTTATTTTTGAGCTGGAAGTTTTGCTTGCTGAAAAGCAGGTTACGTTAGCGCTAGATACAAATGCCAGGTTGTGGTTAGCTGAGCATGGTTGCGATCCAAAAATGGGCGCAAGACCAATGGCGCGATTAATTCAAGAAAAGATCAAGAAGCCTCTGGCTAATGACTTGCTGTTTGGCAAGCTCGCGCATGGTGGTCATGTCAGAATTTATGTAGAAAATGATGATATAGCTTTTGCTATTGAAAGTAACGAGTTGGCTGTTTCTGAAGCTAACTCTTAAAAGAGAGGTTTTGTTTAAACAACGAAGTATGCACTAACACTCATTGCTGTAATGAGGTTAGCGCATACGGAAAGTGATGCGGCCTTTGGTTAAATCATAAGGTGTCATTTCAACTTTAACGCTGTCACCCGTCAGAATTCGGATGTAATGTTTACGCATTTTGCCTGAAATATGAGCGGTTACAACATGTCCATTTTCAAGTTCGACACGAAACATAGTGTTGGGAAGGGTGTCTATTACTTTACCTTCCATTTCAATTTGATCTTCTTTTGCCATTTTTAGCTAGTCTCAGTTATTAAAGCCGCTGATTATAGCATAATATGGTTTTTAACAATACAACTACTCTAGGTATTTGTTTTTATCTATTTGTTATTTCAACCCATTCGGTATCAATGAGTAACTGCATAGGTTGGTAATCACTTTTATAAGACATTTTTTTGCACTCTTTGATCCAGAATCCTAGATATAAAAAGTCCTTTTGTTGCTGCTTAACTTGTTCAATTTGCCATAAAACGGCATAGACACCTAAGCTGTAACTTGAGAACTTAGGTTCAAAAAAAGTGTACACTGCAGACCAAGCTTCATCAAACTGATCAATAATAGCTATACCGGCTAGTTCATTATTAATAGTAAATTCTACAAAGACTGTTTTACACCATGAGCTGCCAAGAAAGTTGAGATAATCTTCTGGGCTTGAGCTAGCCATTGCGCTCTCATTGTGTCTAGCCATTTGATATCGCAGATACATATCGTAATGAGCTTGATCAAAAACAGGAGTCTTAATAATCGCTTGAGTATTAATATTTTTACTTAAACAACGTTTTTGATTTCGGTTGGGTTTAAATTTATTAACTTCTAATCTAATGGGTTTGCAGGCAGAGCAATGATGGCAATGTGGGCTATAAACTTGATCACCACTGCGACGAAATCCTTGTGCCAATAGTTGAGCATATACGAATGGGGTTATTGGGTAAACTGGATGTACAAACAGGGATTGAGCTTTATGATTTTCAAGGTAACTGCAAGGGTGTTTCTGACTTAATAATAGTGGAATAGACTTCATGTAGAGAGCCAGGCTGATGGATTGGCTGGACGTTCACAGTAATTATTAAGTAAGTTCTTAAATTCATTTCTGGAGCAGTTTGTAGCGCCAAGACTTGATAAATGCGAGGTGTGAACTTGGCAATCAATTAACTGGTATTCCCATTGCTTAAGATGTTCAACCAAGTGAACAAAAGCCACTTTTGATGCATCTGTTGCACGGTGAAACATGGATTCACCAAAAAAAACCTGTCCTATCGCAACACCATAAAGTCCACCAACTAATTGGCCATTTAGCCATGTTTCAACTGAATGTGCATAACCCGCTTTATGCAAGTCAGTATAAGCTTGATTTATGTCTTCTGTTATCCATGTGCCTGTACTTTCTTCACGAAGATTTGCACAAGCCGTAATGACTTCCTGAAATGCTTTATCGAAAGTGACGACAAAGGTATTTCGTCTAAGTGTTTTTTTTAAGCTTCGCGAAATGATGAGTTGGTTTGGCAATAAGACTAATCTAGGATTGGGTGACCACCAAAGAATAGGTTCATCAGGGTTATACCAAGGAAAGATACCTTGTCGATAGGCATTTAATAAGCGTGTTTGAGATAGGCAGCCACCAATGGCAAGTAAGCCGTTTGGGTCCCGCAAGGCCATATCCAAATCAGGAAAGTCCTGCTCTGGTCTGTCAGGATCAAGGGCTACTATTTGCATGCGTTTAAGAGGTAAAATTGTTTCTAGTTATAAAATGCTGGGAAAAGTTGACCTGTATAGGGTGTCAATGATTTTGATCCCTATACAGGCTTAAGTTATTAGATCAGCTATTCTAAACTAACTCATCAAGATATTTTTCAGCATCCAGAGCCGCCATACATCCAGAACCTGCTGAGGTTATTGCCTGTTTATAAACAGAATCCATCACGTCTCCAGCTGCAAATATGCCCTCAATACTGGTAGCTGTCGCATTTCCAGTGATACCACTTCGTACCTTGATATAGCCGTGATCCATCTCTAATTGACCCTCAAAAATGCTGGTATTGGGGGTGTGACCAATGGCAATAAAGACACCGTGTACATCCAGATCTTTGGTTGAGTCATCAAGTGCACTTTTTATTCTGATTCCGGTAACCCCCATTTCATCACCCAAAACTTCATCTAATGATGAATTCCATTCGATAACGACATTGCCACTCTTTGATTTTTCAATGAGTTTGTCGGAAAGGATTTTTTCAGAACGGAATTTGTCTCTACGATGAACAACAGTGACTTTTGACGCTATATTGGCTAAGTACAGGGCTTCTTCAACGGCAGTATTGCCACCACCAATGACTGCGATAGGTTTGTTACGGTAAAAGAAACCATCACAAGTTGCACAGGCAGAGACACCACGGCCTTTAAACGCTTCTTCGGAGTCTAAGCCTAAATAACGTGCGGATGCACCGGTTGCAATAATCAACGCATCACAGGTGTAAGTGCCAGAATCGCCAGTTAAAGTAAACGGTTTGGATGTGAGGTCTGTGGTATGGATGTGATCAAAAATAATTTCCGTATCAAAGCGTTCAGCATGAAGGCGCATTCTTTCCATAAGGTCTGGGCCTTGTAAGCCTTCAACATCACCTGGCCAGTTATCTACTTCAGTTGTAGTTGTTAATTGACCACCTTGTTGCATCCCTGTAATGATGACTGGTTTTAAATTGGCTCGTGCAGCATAGATAGCTGCGGTGTAACCAGCTGGGCCAGAGCCAAGAATAAGGAGTCGGCAATGTTTGGGAGTAGTCATAAAAACCTCGGTTAGTAAAATTAATAGAATTATGAGGGGGAATGATAGTTTCGTAAATGTTATTGTATTAACAAATGTTTTTAAGTTAAAACTTAAGTTGGATTTTTTTGTAATCGATAATAAGGTAGAATAAACGTTAATCGATTTATATTCCTCCTATAATTAATCCCAATTTATCTTGAGCCATAATTTATGTCTGCTGTAATGGAAGAAAAAACGTTTCGAGGGTTACGTGAAATTGCTATTTTAGTTTTTTTTGCGGTTGCAGTATTTTTCTTTATTTCTCTAGTCACGTTTAGTAATGAAGATGCGGGATGGACACACAGTGGGACAGGTCAGAAAGTAGTTAATGCCTGTGGGCTTTCTGGAGCCTGGCTGGCTGATGTGACATTGAGCTTTTTTGGTTTATGCGGATATTTATTTCCAATTATTATCTGTTGGCATGGGTACTTGTTATACGCTCGTATAAGACAAAAACAGCAAAAGATAACAACGGCTCTAGAATGGTTAGGAACAATCGCTACCATTGTAGCTAGCACTGCTTTATTGTATTTGTATTTATTAAGGGTAGGTGTTGAGCTTCCGTTAGGTACTGGTGGTATTTTAGGGCAAGAAACAGGCGATGCAGTACTGGTTTTATTTGGAAATTCAGGTGCGACGTTATTTTTAATTGTGCTTTTATTATCAGGCATTACACTGGCGACTGATTTGTCATGGATTGGCTTCATTGATCTTATCGGTGGGTATTCGGTGGCTGCATTTCAGTTTCTGGGACTCATGTCTAGCGATGATTCAACTGAGTCTATAAAACACTCTGTTCAGTCGTTTGACTCGGTTGTTGAAAAATCGGTTGTAAAGAAAAAGGCGCCAGTCAAGGTAGAACGTAGTGTAGGGCAAAATAGTGCGCTGATTGAAAAGAATTTTTCCCCCGCCCATGTCTATACGCCACAAAAGCCTGCAGCATCGAACTTAAGTAACATGAATGAAGGTGTTTTACCTTCTTTAGAGCTACTTGATCAAAGGGATACCCGGGTTATTGGTTATTCTCAAGCTGATCTGGAAGAAATGTCTCGATTAGTTGAAGATATTCTTGCTGATTTTAACGTGTCAGTGGTTGTTGTTGATTTTCACCCCGGTCCTGTTATTACCCGTTTTGAGTTGCAGCCCGCTGCCGGTGTAAAAGTCAGTCGTATCTGTGGTTTGTCTAAAGACTTGGCGAGAGCGCTATCGGTAACCAGCGTACGGATCGTTGAGATCATTCCTGGAAAATCAGTTGTAGGCCTTGAAATTCCTAATAGAGAGCGGGAAATGGTAACCCTACGTGAGTTACTGGTTTCCGCGCCTTTTGAAAATGCGAAATCATTGCTAACCCTGGCTATGGGTAAAGATATTGCGGGTGTCCCCTTAGTTGCGGATCTGGGTAAAATGCCTCATGCACTGGTTGCGGGTACAACCGGATCAGGAAAGTCGGTGGCTATCAATACGATGATTTTGAGTTTGCTTTTTAAAGCGACCCCTCAAGAAGTTCGATTGATCATGATTGATCCAAAAATGCTTGAGCTTTCTGTTTATGAAGGTATCCCACATTTATTAACCCCGGTTGTTACCGATATGAAAGAAGCCAGCAATGCCTTGCGCTGGGCGGTTGCTGAAATGGAAAGACGCTATAAATTGATGTCAAAAATGGGTGTTAGAAATCTGGCAGGTTTTAATCATCTGATCGATGAGGCAACGGCAAGAGGAGAGACCATCAGAGATCCGATGTTCCAATTGCTAAATCCATTGGAAGAGGGTGAGTCGTTTCCAGTACTGACCAAGTTACCGAGTATTGTCATTGTTATCGATGAGTTAGCCGATATGATGATGATTGTCGGTAAAAAGGTTGAAGAGTTAATAGCCCGCTTAGCCCAAAAAGCTAGAGCCGCTGGTATTCATTTAATTTTGGCAACGCAGCGTCCTTCTGTTGATGTTTTAACAGGGTTGATAAAAGCGAACGTACCGACTCGCATATCTTTTCAGGTTTCCTCGCGTATTGACTCGCGCACTATTCTTGACCAAGGCGGCGCAGAGGCGTTATTAGGTAATGGCGATATGTTGTTTTTACCGTCAGGCACCAGTATTCCTATTCGTGCACATGGGGCGTTTGTTGATGACCATGAAGTCCATCGCGTTGTTGAGTACTTAAAGCAAACGGCGCCGCCTGATTATCTGGAAGAAATCACAAGAGAATCCTCTGATTCTAGCGATGGATTTAACATGGGTGGTGAAAGTAGTAATAATTCGGAGAGTGATGCTTTATATGATGAAGCCGTGATGTTTGTGACTGAGTCGCGCAAAGCTTCAATATCCAGTGTACAACGCCGTTTTAAGGTGGGTTATAACCGTGCTGCTACCATGATTGAAGCGATGGAAGCCGCTGGTGTTGTGAGTGCCGCAGAGTCTAATGGTTCAAGAGTTGTATTGGCTCCGCCGCCGCCCAGTAGAGATTAGTTACGATTTAATATTGAGAAAAATATGACTGAGAAATATATCTATTCTTTCCTGCAAGGGGATGGAAAAAACAAAGGGTTGCTGGGTGGCAAAGGTGCCAATTTGTGTGAGATGACTCAAATAGGTCTTAATGTACCGCCCGGTTTTGTTATTACGACACGTACTTGCCTTGATTATCTTGAAAGTCATCAATTACCTGATGGCTTAATGTCCGATGTTAAGACCCATGTTTCAGAAATTGAGTC
>CAIPPE010000286.1 GCA_903866825.1 uncultured Methylococcaceae bacterium | reverse complement strand
TGTTTTATATATTTATGATGAGCATAAGTTACGCCAATGTTTTAATAATTGATTAATAAAAAATTTATTTTATAAAACATTCGGTTAAAGCATTTGTGGAGTGTGATTGATGTTAAGTTAATCAATCACGTATTGATTAGTTGAAGCCGCGCATGATAAATAGGTAATATTTTATGGGATAAATCATGGGATTTTTAGTTTTAAAATATAAGAACTAATTGCTTATTTCAAAATACCCTTATCTAATAAGCAATTTAGGATCTATAAATAAAGGTGATAAAGAGTTTTTTATAAGAACATCTTGTCGTTTAATAGATTCATCTCTTAATGATTCGATAGCCGCCCCCGTCCTTATTTGTTGAGCCGAATTTTCAACAAGCAAAATAGGCATCCAACTCAGATTACATTTCCAAGTATCGACATTATCTCCAGTTTGAGGATCAACACCAACCATTTTGGTATACCAGTTGCATCGATGCTGCTCAGCTTCTTTAGTCTCTTGATTAAATTTAACTTCACTGCATTTTAAACCCTCACGCACCGGGCAAAATGTAACAACCTTAATATTATCCATCACGCACCACTTACAGGAGCAGACACACCCACAGACGATATTACAACATCAGAAACCTTAGGCCCGGATAAGTCCGATACTTGCGCAATTAACTCAGGAACTAGCACAGGAATAGCCTGCAGCATCCAGGCTGACCCATCCCAAACAGCCTGTTTACCCGCTGGAATATCAGGCGGATTTATAAGAACCGTATTAGGCGGTAAATGTAACGTTTCCTGATCCTGATTTTTAGGAAACTGATAAGGGCCAATAAACACATTACCAACACCGTATTGATAGCCAGTAATGATTTCGGGCGGGATGACTAAAGGAGAGTTGGTTGTATCAGAAGCTGTAGTTGTCATAAAAACCCTAATTTTTAGTACAGATGATGACGCTGTTGTAACGTGGCGTCCAGTTAGTAGATGAGCTGCCATTATCTGTTGATCCAGCGTGATAATGGTTAGCAGATTCGATGGATGCCGTTATCCCAGTAACAGCAGAAGCGGTGGTAGCACCCCCAGCATAATTGCCATTAACACCACCCGAAACCCCATTCCAGCTTCCAGAAGGACTGGTAACGAAAGAAGAACCAACAGAAGGAGCATGAGAGTGACCAGGATCTGTTAGAACATGTGTATGACTAGCAGACTCAATACCAGTAGTAAAACCGTGCGTATGCGCAGGCACTACATTATTAATAGTAGGATCAGCACTACCACCTACACTACCTCCTGCTGTATTAACGACGCGCAACATCCGATTATTAGCCGCATCACTTACGTCTTGAGTCCAGCCAGTTGGAGCAGATGCTTGAGCAAATACCAATCGGGTTCCCACATCAAAATTACTTGACGTTGGTAATCCTAATACGCCGGTCGCAGGATTAAGTAATATCCACTTAGACCATGTAGGATCCCACTGCAAACAAAGAGAATGCCCAAGTCCGGCAATATCCCCCACCGCGAGAGGCAAGTTAGGGCCTTTCACAATAATTTCAGGTGCGATAATGCCAGATGCTGGCGTAAAAATTGGCGTTTCCGTCAGATTTTCTTCTAACGCACGCACATAAAGCACAATGGGCGTAGTAATAGAAGAAATAGGTGGAGAAAATTCACCTATGATAGAATCCGATGTACCGGTAGCCATCGATGTACACATGCCGTCGCCCTGGATCGCTTTAGCCAGTTGAAACAAATCACTATTAGAAGGCGTTAAGCCACCTGCAATAATGGCATTAATGATTTCACGTTGGGGATATTCGATAGACTGACCTGAGGGAATAGAGCCAGGGGTTGCTGACGTAGGATTACCCGTCACATAAGGATCGTTTGGTAAACCGCCGACCGGTGGATTATAAAGCATAATTAAGCCTCATATAAAAAGTTGAGCACCTTATGTGCCTGGTTAATATGATTGATCCGGCACTCTAAATCTTGCGCGATATCAATTTTTGTAAGTGAGTCAATGCCACACTCGCTTTCGCCACACCGAAAATACGTAACACGCGGACCCAATATCTTGATTGTCCAATAATCGCGTACTTGATGGCCATGGCTCATCAACGGCGTAACACCGCATTGTCCAATGCCGCAGACAAATGGCGAATAATTAATGATTTGGATCGAATAGCCCATCGCGGTAGCCAGTGCGATATAAAAAGCCGGTGTTTGCCCCCCGGGAGATGTTAGTTTAGACACCAGATCAGCGCGACGGGTTTGCAATGTCGTTGCCAACCCAACTGCACACGGATCTGGCAATCCGGCGAATAGCTCCCAATCGCTCAGCAACTCATCGGTATAGCGCGGATCTAATTCATTACGTAAATCGTCACAGCGTTGATCAAAGCGCATGAACGTTTGCGACAAAGCATCAAAAATTTCATACAAACCGCTGCCAGGTTGTCGCAAATCATCCCAAAGCGTACCTTGAGGCAATAATGTCAACAACCCGAACAAATAATCAGACGCAGAATGACTCATAGCAACGTTGAAAACGTAATAATACCCAGTGTCACAATCTGACCAGCGCTGGGCGACACATTAGCGATCGGGGTAGTCAGCACATAATCGATAATTCCCAATGAAGTACTGATTGCTTCCTGAATTTGAGTAATCAGCACAGTGCCAGTCCCAGTGCCATTTTCATAAGCGACCTGGTCTAAAATCAGCGCGACCAAATTCGAGGTAACTGCAGCCTGTATAGCTGGTGTATTGGGTTTGATAGCAATAACGGGGTTAAGCGGTGCTGCGACCGGCGGTACCACGTATATCTCTGAGCAATCAGCTGGCACGAACGGTTGCAGATAGCTAGCCAACGCCTGCGCATTAGCAGTAAGCGGAATGCCGTTGGTATAAATAGCATCCATCATAAACGATATCAGCACCGTACCCGCACCCATACCGCACGGAGTTACCCAGACCCTCGATACGCCCGGAAAGTCGAGAGACCATTTTTCGTAATCCGACGGACTACCTCCCGCCGGTGGATTGCGTACTAAATCAAACCAACGGGCTTGCAATGCCTCATCTGTCTCTCTATCCGTACCGCCTTTTAAAGGCGTAGAGAGTGTCAGTGACGAATTGACACCATTAACCGGTGTCACAACTGTCAAAATCTCGCCTGCGTCCAAATTAGTCGCCGCGCCGGTCACAGTACAGATACAATTAATAGCTGCGATGCCCCCACTGATAATCGTATCGGTATCGGTTACATACTCTAGTCCATATCTGCTTTGCAACAGCGTAGCAGAGGGTATATCAGCTCCCGTAGTGCCGGTAAATACTAACGTGCCGCCCGCTGCCGTGGGTGGCAAATTGGTCAGACCCCATACGGCGGCAAATTGCGTGAGCGACGTTCCAGTAGCTGTGAAAGGATGATCATTTAATGCAATCGTATCTAGCTTGGCATAAAGTCCATGCACCATACCGCTGAGCGCTAGCTTGATACCCTCGATTAGCGAATTGTATTGATTCGGTTTGACATCAGAAATAATAGCTAAATCAGTTGACGCCTGACTTAGAATTTCTGGCAAACTTGGCGTTGAAAAATTACTGCTCATATGATTATCCTGTATTGATTAGTCCATTGAGTGCCATCGGATAGCGTACAGATAATATTTGATGCCAAGTAGCTGTCACCCGCCCACCAAGCTGTAACGCTGATAGCCGTCGCATAATAATTATCGATCAGCCATTGCAATGCATCTTTTATATAGAGTATACAAAGCGCCCGGGTGTCCTCAATTTGTTTGGCATTTTTCAACGTCCACAATAACGAGCCATGTGGACGTGTCTGAATGCCAGGCGTACTGCCATCTGAGGGGTAATCGTCGCCCCAGAAACCGCCCTGATTAACTTGTGCAACATCGAAAAAAGTAGGCAACGAGTCAGCGGCTGTAATACGTCGATCTGTAAACAAGCTAGCGATGACTAACGACTGTAGACTGTAGTCGAGTTGCGGAACGCCATTGAGAAACTCGATAGTGAATGTTCCGGTCGTGTCTTGGGCGATTTTGAAATCAACTGCATTATCATCAGCAAAAGAACTGCTAGACGAACTGAGAGTAACCTCTTTTAACGGCTGCGATGAGCTAAGAATACCGGCACCCTTAGTTACATCAGTGCCGGAACCTGATAATGCCTGCGATTGGCTAAGAGTGCCTTTGCCTGTAGTCACATCAGTGCCCGAACCTGATAATGCCTGCGATTGGCTAAGAGTGCCTTTGCCTGTAGTCACATCAGTGCCCGAACCTGATAATGCCTGCGATTGGCTAAGAGTGCCTTTGCCTGTAGTCACATCAGTGCCCGAACCCGCT
>CAIPPE010000285.1 GCA_903866825.1 uncultured Methylococcaceae bacterium | reverse complement strand
TTTGGCGCTATTCCTGCTGACAAAATTAATTTAATCTCCAATGCCTCAGTTGAAGATATTGAACGTTGGGCTGATCGGGTATTCGATGCTGAACAACTCTCTGATATTTTTAACGATTAACCCGTATTTTTAAATACCGCTATTTTTAATCAACCCAGTTATCCAGAAAAGCCCTGATCGTTATTCCTAAACAGATTAGGTCTTATTATCGGGGAGTGTTATTTTGGATAACAACCTGAACTCAGCACCTGCTTCTTTAACTTCTGCTTGCTCATTATAGCCGTTCGTAATGCAGTCATACACGATGCCTTGGTTGAAAATTCTTGCACAATTTTGTCATCAACTTGTCCATTCGATGTGGCAAATATAACGATCAAGACAAAGGTATTCATTTTTAATCCGGTTAGTTAGACAATGTTTCTAAACGCGATAACAACATATTATAGGTATTCAGCTCTTGCTCTTTATTAGCAAAAGATACTTTCAAACCATCCAACTCCTGACGTAAATCATGGGCTAATTCATCAGCCAGCGCATCACGGATAGCATCCAATTGCTTACAAAGCTGTATGACACCCGCCTCAAACGAGGTCAATAGTCTTTGCAGAACCTCTTGCAAGGCTTTTTGTAAACTTAAACGCAGCTCAGCCATTTCCTGATTGTCCGTAATCTCACCTCTAAATTGCCGACTCACTTGTTCCGCCGAATCCCCTAAATCTAATTTAAGTGACGAAGGTAACGGTTGCTTGTTTAAGGTATTTTCCAAAGTACTACGAAATGCACCCGGATCAAAACCTTCACTACTGGTATCTAATTCAGCCAACAAGGTTTTGCGTAATTCAACTTTTAATTGCGCAGGCGACACCACATGGTTAAACGCTTCTTGTAAAGTCGCGGCATTGATATTACCGAAATCAACCACCTGCTCAACCGCATCAGCCGCCATTAAATATTCATAATTGCTACTGGTTGTGTAATACACCGTTTCGCTACTACCCCAAGTCCAAGGCTTATACCAACTGGAAGTACTCACTTCACGCGAATGTGTTTCCGTTTTTGTCCCAGTACGTGCTTTAACAGAAGAATATTCCGCTATACACTGATGTAAATCGACTACTAATTTACGACGTTCATCCTCCGCAACGTCCTGATATTTATTTAACACGTCAGCCAATCGAGCAGAAATACTTTGAATACGTTGTTCACAAAGACTTTGCTGTTGAATAAGTGCATTAATATCCCCCGTGCGTAATTGCAACGTTCTTTCTTTTACCCGCTCAACCAGTATCATTACAGCATCTTGATAATTGCGCTGTGCTTCTGGCAACAACCCCGCCAGTTGTTCTGCTAACAAAACTTCCTTGTCTTCCCTCGCTGTTTGATAAGCAGCTCTTAAGGCTTCAAAATTACCTAACCTTAACCAGTCTTGTTGAGATATTGGCGTACCGCCCCATGAATCTTGAGCTAATGCCTTAAACTCACCAAACACATGCTGTAGACTTCCCCCCCAGCGCTCAGGTGGATAGGTCGCAAAACTATGCGCAAAGGTGCTGGCAAAAATAGGTGTCGAACAATCCAAGAGTATGTTAGCCAACTCGGCATGCTCCTCGCCTCTATTTTGTTGAGTCTGAGCCAATTTGCCTATTTCTTGTTTAGCGCGTCGACCCAAACGGGTTTTTAAATTGGCTTCTGTTTCGGCTAAGGAATCACGACCAAAACCATCATCTAAAATAGCTGAATCAAACTGACCTGCCACCAACACCATGCGCTTAACGCCTTTAGTCGGGAGTTGCAGCGCGAGTAAATCCATATCGGACTGATCCAGAAATTGACTGCAACGTGATAGAAAAAACACCACATCACATTTAGCCATATACTCTCGGGTCTTATAGGTACGACTGATGACAGGATCATTCATCCCCGGCGTATCCACCACCTCAAAGCCTTTAAGCTCTTCATGCGGTAAATATAACTCAGTCGCTTTAACCAGCGCTGTGTATTGCCCATCTTCACCAGCATATTGATTCAGCAAACCCATTAAACCTGCCACATCCTCAGCAGGAATTTCATCAGTGCCTTTAGCCAGTGTTTCTGCAATATGAATACCCTGTTTAGCCACGCCTTCTGCTGCCATATTTACCAGCTCTTTTGCGATGCGGGCTTCAACATGCTGACCCGCACTGGCGGCTTTCGCTTCTATATCCGCCCATTCTCCAGGGGTGTAATAGCTCACTTTTAAGAGAGGTGTTTCACCATAGGTAATACGAGTTAGATTAGCTGTTTTAGGCGTTGCCGCGACGGGAAGAACCGCTTGACCATCAAATAACAAGGCATTTAAAAAACTACTTTTACCCGCTTTAACCTGCCCCATGATGCCAATACTTAATTGCTGGCCTTCCTTTTCATAATGCGCCTTTCGTACAGAAAAATCATTTTTCAGTTCGAGAATATTCGCTATTTCTTGATGAAAGGGACGATTATGTGTGTTCGTTTCAGAGGTTTGGATACTGGGTTCTTGCTGAGTCAGATAGGTGTTTTGCCAACTGATTAAATCGGCACATAGGTTATCGAGTACAGTGGAAAACGTTTGAATTTGAATGTTGTTAGTGGTCATGGTTCTATAGGTTTAATTTGAGAACTGAGGTATTTGGAGTGATCAATGTATTAATAGTCCTGCCACCATGATTCTTCATCTATGCCATTGATGTTAGTACCATACAGAACAAGGCCGACAAATATTTCAGCACATGGTTTATCGACGACCATCGTCCATCCAGAAGCCGGTCCAATTCTTAAAAAAATCCTAACTTCATATTTGTCCATTGTCTGTGCTAAAAATGAATTCTCGGGCAAACTTATAGATTGATTTCGTTGCTGTTGCTGTTGCTGTTGCTGTTGCTGTTGATAAATTATAGTTCCCAAGTTCAATGTAGACTTTA
>CAIPPE010000284.1 GCA_903866825.1 uncultured Methylococcaceae bacterium | reverse complement strand
TCAGTGATGACAAGCCGAATCCGATTGCATACCAATGTGCGGGGCCGCCGATGAGAAGTTTTAACGCTGCTCCCATGGCACCGATATCGGCGGCTATATTGATCGTATTGGCAACCAGCAGTAACGTAACAATACCGTACAGTAGCCAGGGGGGATAATACCGGCGAATATTAGCAGCAAGGCCATCACCCGTTACCCGGCCAATGCGGGCGCTTACAGTCTGGATGCCTACCATCAACGGAAAGGTGAAAAATGCTGTCCATAGAATACCATAGCCAAACTTGGCTCCGGCTTGGGAATAGGTAGCTATGCCGCTAGGGTCGTCGTCCGCCGCACCGGTGATAAGACCAGGCCCTAGTTGAGACCATAGCGACTGCGTTTTAACCGATGCACTGGGTGTAAGCTTACTCACGGCTGAAGTAAGTCGTTTTGCAGCGCAGCCACGCCCTTATTCATGATGCTTACCGGTTTAACGGTGTCTTAATAATCTGCTTAATAGAAACCCAGCCGTGGCAACGATAGCCAGCGAGGTGACAGGGTTGTCGTGGATATATTGGCGACATTGCTTTATCAATATCTGTTCAGCATTAATTAGATCATCGCCTTTTTCTCCAAGCGTTTCAGCGGCATGACTGGTCGCATTGGCAATTTTATCGTAAGTCTCATGTGCGTAATTTGATGCGTTATCTATGGATTCCATAATGTTTTCCTTTAATTTATCCGAGACGGATCTCGTGGTTAGCAGCTTTTACGCCGGTAGATAGGTTGTGAACGGATAGAAATCCCAGGTCAGACGTTAATGCAACTATCAACACTCATTAGCCTACCTGACACAAATAAATCCATTTGAAATGGTTATTACCAAGTGCGTTAGATTCTTCCCGAAAAGACCAAGACTAATTAGATAATTACCTAGGGATGTAAGACGAAGCATTGGAAGCTTTGAAAATACGTCAAGCCATAGACTTAACAGTACTGCGCTTGCGTTGTACAAGTCATTAGGCAGTATGATTTTTCCCTGTTGTTTGTGCCTACATAAAAGTTTACTCTCCTCAATGGATTTAAGAAAAAATCGAGGATTTTAAGACTGATTGTGCTAAAAAATTCTTCGTTAAGATCACTTCCCATCAATTGCAATATGAAGTTGTAAACAGTTATGCAAAATTGATGGCGTTAGTGAAGTGAGCTCATTTGGCCTTTTCCTAACTTTGTACCAAATTTTAAAACATTAGGAGCTGCTTCTTAATGACACCTCGAAGCTGACGATAGAAAATCGAACCTGATTTAACCACTGCATCTATAAAAAAAATGCCCACCTGAATTTACAGCGAGCATTGAGGACACATTTGTTTTTCTATTTATGAACTCTATTAGTCAGTCTACTTTTGGCTATTATGCGTTTTCGCATAACATTTGCACGATTCAGCAGCATGCTCATTAGCTTGTGCTGAATGTCCAGCTGCGATTTGAGCATGGTGCGCAGCAGATTTATGGTCGTCGTCAGCGTGTTGTTTAGAAGCCTCTAAATGGTGTTTTGCCGCCTGTGTATGGTGTTCTGCCGCTTTGTCATGATGCTCTTGCTGCTGAGATTTCGATGCTTCTTCTTTCAATTTTGGTTGTGACATAATGATTCCTTATGATATTAAACGCGAATTAAACACTAGTGAGTAAATAACAACTCACCGATTAAATAATAGAGATTTATGATTTGACTTTCGGTACGTTAACGAACTTAAAGAATGAAAATTAAGTATGATTTTTCATACACCAGATTTTATAACCCACCGAGCTTTTACGATGATTGGGTGTGTATAAACTATCCACTCATAGTTTTCCATTGTCCACTAAAGTCATCCTTTTCATATTTATGTTTGACCGCACTTCAAGCCACCTTGTGCGCCCGTTCTTCATCGTGCTGGTATCCGTCCTAAGCGCTGTTGAAAGCTGCTCGATAAATCTCCTGCGCGTGTTTTGGTAAATGTTCAAGTATGCTTTTGGGCAAATCGTTTAAATCTTTATAAGGCATGTTTTATACCTCCATTTACGGGGGTTGTAAGTCCTTTGGTACAAAAACGTACCTAATAAATTTCCAAATTGGTAGAATGTTGCTAACTTCTTTTGCTCGAAAATAGCAGAAGCCCGCTACCCGTTGCTATCGCCACTACCCCTGCCCAAATTGGGATGTTGACTGTCTTGGTTTCTTTAACTGATAATTCCAAAGGCCCTATCTTGGCCTCCTGAGTGTCCTTGGTATAGCTGAATCCACCATAGACTAGCCCAAATGATCCCGCTAAGATTAAAACAATTGCCACGATCTTGACTAAGCCCATTTTATTTCTCCTCAAAAAGTCCTCTGGTTTACCTTTCAATCGAGATTCAAAGGTAAACCAGGAAGCAATCATTTTAATGTGTATTTAGGATGTCCGATCTTGATGGTGTCGGCATGAACTTATCAGTTCACTGTAAAAGCTTGTACCCGTATTGCTATACAACGCTTCGACCCCGGATAACCCGTATTATGATCACTATAATTGCAATAACCAGCAGGATGTGAATAAATCCGCCAAGAGTGTACGCAGAAACCAGGCCCAGTATCCACAGGATAATTAAAATTAGCGCTATACTTTCAAGCATGATTGTTTCTCCTTAAAAAGTCGTCAATTGACGGTTATATGAATCATAGACAACCAGTTAAAGCCCAATTTCATGCAATATTAATGTTCATCTACAGTAATAATTATTATTTGAAAACGCCTAATCGCTGGAGTTTATTGAGTTCATCTCTGAACCAATAGGCACCGCTCAACACTATACGTATTAGGCGTCTTCAATTTCTTTCTTAATATCTTCCTTGAGATCACCTAAGCCCTCCTGAACTTTGCCAACTTTCTTTTGGACATTTCCTTCGACTTCCAGACCTTTATCGTCCAACAATACGCCGGTGGCTTCTTTGACCTTGCCTTTGGCTTCCTCAACTCGTCCTTTCACTTGATCTTTGTTCATTATTGTCTCCTGATAATCAATGGGGTCTTGGACTAAGAGCCAAGATTAAAGCGGGTAATATTTCACAGCTCTTAATTATTAACTGATGTTACGCAGCCTGTAATTTCCGTAACTCTTCATAGGCTATCTTGTTAGCCTTGAGGAATAACTTGGTTCGTAGTGCAAAATGATTAACCTTGTGTTTTATCTTCAAG
>CAIPPE010000283.1 GCA_903866825.1 uncultured Methylococcaceae bacterium | reverse complement strand
TATTCATCTGACAATAAATAACCCGCTTTAGGATTGATGTCGGTACCATAATAATGCCCCTGATAACCTTCTTCTGCATTTTTCTTCAGTGCGGATGTTATTAAACATGCACCTAAGCCTTTATCAACACCTGTTTCAATCACAACTTTGGGTTTAACGATGCGGATTAAAGCGTACCAGCCTTTTCTGCGTCCAAAACGCACTTCTTTGTCTGCCATTGCCGCCCATTTGCTGAGTGAAACTTGCTTTTCGATATGATTTTTTAATGCTTCGTTAGCATCAAGTTCGTTAAAATAAGCGAGGACTTCGTTAACTTTTGCATTGGTAATATCGCTTATTAAGGCCGCTAAGTATTCATCGTTGATGGTGGTGATGTGATAGGTGATATTTGTCGTCTCATTTGATGAGAATAACCACTTTAATGCAAGTAAATAATTTTTTGAGCTATTAAGAATAAACATTAAAACAATATTAATTCTATACAAGAAAACAATAATATTACTGAGTATTGGCGTTTGCAGCAGAAAAACTTTTAATCTTGTATTCATAAATTACATTGGGTTAACGTTGAAAGATAGTGCCATTTATACACTTTCAGATAAATAATTTCCAATTATTGTACAGAAAAACTTTGATTTTAAAGGCCTATAATTGGCTAATTTGGAAATTTAATTTCTGAAAGTCTATAGAGGGTCAGACTTTGGCATTAAATACAGCATAACCAGACATTGTTTCAAAAGCATAAAAAATACGCAATTTTATCAGCCTCGTTTTCGGAAAAGTCGTTGGCAACTTATGACCGCGATTACGCTAAAGCTAATCGCGGCTACGCGGGCTGAATATTTTACAATTTTAGCAACAGGCTGACCATTACGCGCAATAATCACCTCTTGATCTTGCTCGGCGGCGACAATAAGACTAGATAATCGATTTTTTGCTTCTAATATATTAACTTGCATAGCGACTCCTGTGGTTGGCTAATGCTATAGACTTTCAGAAATTAAATTTCCAAAAAATGTAAAAAAGCGCCCCTTTGAGGTTATGCTTGTTTCTGCGAAGAAAAAGCCCCCAAAGGAACACACTTGTAATGGTAACACTAATCATCTCAAAATCAATTCTGGAGCAACTGAAAAAAAATCTGGCGATTGCACTAGCATTAAACAATATTCGCTTATATCGATTAGCACAGGCCATACTCTGGTATTCTGAAAGTGAAAGTATTAAACAAATAGCTATGTGGACAGCCGTTTGTGAAAAAACCATCATTACTTGGTTGAAAACTTTTATGTTCAAAGGTATGGCTTGGTTAACGGGTCTCCATTATCAAGGACGTGGCCGCAAAGATAAGCTAACTAAAGATCAAAAGCAGACATTAATCAAGTTGATAAAAGCAGGCCCTGAAGCCAATGGCTTTCATTGTGGTGTATGGAACAGCGCCATGATTGCGGATATAATCTGGCTTAAGTTTGGGGTACGCTACAACCTAAACTACCTGTCTAGCCTATTGAAAAAACTGGGTTTCAGCTACCAAAAGGCGCGCTTCATCAGTGATCGTCATAATGAAGAAAAGTATGAACAAGCCAGAAAAGATTGGCTAGAAATAACTTTGCCAGCCATCATCAAAAAAGCGAAAGCTGAAAACAGCGTGGTTTTATTTGGTGATGAGGTGTCATTTGCCATGTGGGGTTCATTGTCACGAACTTGGGCGCCGATAGGACAGCAACCGACCGTTAAAACAACCGGTATTCGCAAAGGCTTAAAAATGTTTGGTACGATTGAGTTAAAAGGTGGTAGCTTTCAATATATGCAATCACTGGCTTACGAGTTAAAACCAAAATCACTTAAATTATTGAAAGAGGCAGAGCTACCCGCCGAGTTGCTGGCGCTTTTAAAGACGCTTAAAAATCAGAAATATACCACAAAACAGTTGTTTCTGAATGCGTTGAACAGTCTCGCGGGTGAACCGTTAATTAATCAATATCAATCAATTATATTGCAACATACTGAAACATCAGGACGATTTAATGGCGAGAGTTATGTTGAATTTTTAAAGCAGCTATTGGCTTATTATAAGGGTAAAATCGTTTTAATCGAAGATGGTGCTCCTTATCACGGTAGCCTTGTCGTCAAAGAATTTAAGACGGCGAATGCTGCGCGATTGACGATTGAAACGCTGCCCGCTTTTTCGCCTGACTATAATCCAATTGAGAAACTGTGGAAAAATACTAAAAAGGATTCGACACACCTAAAGTATTTTAAAACGTTTGAAGATTTGCATGCTTCGGTTATAAAAACATTCGAAACTTATATGCAAGATGCCAGTAAAGTTCTTTGCGTCATGAAAAAAATGCGTGAGGATTTTGCGATCAATGTAGAATTTTTAACGGATTAAGTCGGAAATTATTTATCTGAAAGTCTATAGACCAAAATACTTTCCTTCAAATACTTAAATTAAAGGAACCCGCCATGCATGCAATGGTACTGAACAAAGTCGGCACGGCCCTCGAATGGACAGAATACCCTGACCGTCAGCCGAAAGCGGGGCAAATCCGGGTCAAGGTGTTAGCTTGCGGTGTCTGCCGAACTGATTTGCATGTCTTGGATGGCGAATTGCCCAAGCCAAAAACACCTATCATTCCCGGCCATGAGGTGGTAGGTAGGATTGATGCACTGGGAACAGGCGTGGTGGGTTTAAGGCTCGGAGAGCGCGTGGGCATCCCTTGGCTAGCTCATACTTGTGGCGTCTGCCAGTATTGCCAAGGCGATCAAGAAAATCTATGCGACCAGC
>CAIPPE010000282.1 GCA_903866825.1 uncultured Methylococcaceae bacterium | reverse complement strand
GATTATCGTGATGGCAAGGGTGAACGTAGTGAATTTTCCGAACCGCTAAAAAACGCCATGCTGAAGGTAGAAAATGGCTACGAAATTGATTTAAAGAAGCATGGACGAACAGGAACGATTTTTGCTCTCAAGAATTTCAACTGGAAGGACAAGAGCGAACAGGACTTCACAACAGGCGGCGAAAAGCTAGGATCGGTTTTAGTTAAGTTTATTGATGGAAAAGACGATCAACATCCCAATTGAATATAAAAGATTGTTTGATCGTGACTGGCGTGAGGCCGCGGTATATGGCGGTCGATATTCTTTAAAGTCGCACACAGTCGCGCGGTTCTTGTTGATTCGTTCCCGTCTTGAGAAAACAAGGATAGCCTGCTTTCGCGAATTCCAGAATTCTATCAATGAAAGTTCATATCAACTTCTATGTGATCTGATCAAACGGTACGGATTGAATGAATTTGAAATGACCAAGAGTTCATTGATCAATAGGATCACTGGCTCTGATTTTCTGTTTAAGGGATTGTGGAATAATGAACAAAGCATCAAATCTATTGAAGGTATTGATATAGCGTGGGTAGAAGAGGCTCAAACGGTTTCAAAAGAATCTTTGGAGGTGTTGACGCCTACAGTACGCAAACCCGGGTCCCAGATCGTTTATACTTACAATCGGCTATTGGAAGATGATCCTGTTCATCAGCGGCTTGTCATTGAAGGTAGGCCTAATACGCTGATCATCAACGTGAATTACGATATAGCCCTGAAGTATAAGATGATGCCCGATGTTATCAGGCTGGAAATGGAAGATGATAAAGTAAAGCGCCCGGCTCTTTACCGCCATAAATGGAAAGGTGAACCTAACAGCTTGGAAAGGAAGATTTATAAAGATTGGAAGATCATTGATGAAATTCCTCATGAAGCCCGGCTTGAACGTCGCGGGATTGACTTTGGCTACTCCAACGATCCTACGGCCATTGTCGATGTATATTACTTTAACGGCGGGTATATCCTGGATGAACTTGCCTACATGAAAGGCCTATCAAACAAACAGATCGCCGATCTTTGCATGAATAACCCTACCATCTTGACCGTCGCGGACTCTGCCGAGCCTAAATCCATAGACGAAATACGAAGTTATGGCGTCAATATTGTTGGAGCTGAAAAGGGCAAGGACAGCGTATGTAATGGCATTCAGCTGGTACAAAGCCAGCGGATTAGTGTTACCAAGCGATCTTTGAATATAATCAAAGAATATCGCAATTACTTATGGCAGACGTCAAATGATGGTAAAATATTAAATGTTCCAGAACATACATGGAGTCACGCAAATGACGCCATCAGGTACAGTTTAAGCCATCTTTTAAAGAAACCGCCAGAGAGCAGCATGGAAGAGTACCGGGCGTCCTCACAAGATTATATCGCCAGTCTGAACGGCGGTGATTCGTTTAAATCAGAAATACTTAAGGCATTCCTATGAATCCAGATAAGGCAACAGATGAGTTTTTACAGATCATTGAAGCTATAAACTGGGATAACATACAAACTGCTTCGCCGTTATGGGATGACCCGCAAAGTAAAGATGCTTTGTGTCGTGAGGCAGCGGAGTTTTGCCCTTTATCATCCAGAGATTGGTCAAAACAGGTTTTAAAGATAAGGGACGCGCTAGCTGTTAAACTAGAAGCATTAAAGTCAATTAAGCCCAAGGTGGCGAAAGATATTTACTGTGAGTTCATTTATTATATTTTCAGGGATTTTTTAGCTTTGCGAAATCCTGATTATAAAAAGAAATACCCGAATGGCAATTTTATAAGTTCATTATCGTTCTATGGACATCAGCTCAACTGAATACAAAGGCCCGGAAATCGTTGTTGAATCCGGCTATCAACATGACAGCGTGCGTGCCGCACTTAAACTTCTAGCCCGGACGGTTCTTATCCACAACATTCGCGAACAAGAGTGGCGGTTCATTCAAGACCTGATCGAAGCCGGAGTTGAAATCAGATCAATTGACGGCAATAAGAAGATCACTTCAAAACTGTTGATTCAAGCTTTAATGAAGGTGGTCAATAAGATGAAACCGCTGGATTTTGAAATATTTGGAGTTGATAACGCTTACAAGAAAGACATTTC
>CAIPPE010000281.1 GCA_903866825.1 uncultured Methylococcaceae bacterium | reverse complement strand
GGAATGGTTAACAGACACCCTGGAAAAACTGCCGACCTGGCCAAATAGTCGTATTGATGAATTGCTGCCTTTGACTCTGGCAATGATTGAAAAACTTCAAGTAAGATCAACTCGAGAAGATTGGTAGGGCTGGACACTTACAATCAAAAAGCATAAGGATGCCTAGTTTGGTATTTTCAAGCTAGATGGAAGGGCTGGACGCATACCGCGATCTGGCCATTCCGGTAGTGTCAGCCCAGGAATTACAGAGATGGGCTTCCGAACAGGCTTCGCTAGAGCGAAAACTTTACGACCATCCGATAAGCCTGATCAGATTTGCCGGGCATGTCAGGAGCTGTGGTGGGGATACGGGAGACCTGAAAATCGCTGCCTATGGTTCCGACTATCTGAGCTTTCAAGAGATAGCTGAAAGAAGAGACTGGCCTGAAGAAATATTGCTAATAAATCTGGAATATATACTGGATATGCAGGAGTTCCATGAAGAGTTCACGCTTGATCCAAGAGTCATGGCTGTCCCAAAAAAAGATTACATGTCTTGGTACCCGATGGGAGATTACTCGAATATCCTGCGACATCCAGGGGTCATCTGGCCTCCCCAGATAGCTCTTTTGCAAAACGCCGGGCTTGAGCCTGGCGAGTACTTCACACTGAGAATGGCAGTGATTGAAGCACTCGCGATAGCCTGGAATACTTCTCTGGAGGAGGTACTGCGTGTGTCCTCTTTATTCGGTGAACTCCCTCATAAACCCATCGGGAGTAACCAGATGCCCGCTAAACACCGCATATTCGGGAAGATGAAGATGGGGGAATCAGACTTGGAGGACATTGCGGATGTGATCAGAATGCCAAAACCGGCTGAATGACAGTTCTTGGCACACAGATGAACTCCATGTCGCAAAATTGCTTTCTGAAAGCGGACGATGGTGAATGACTCTTAATGGCCGGTAACGAGCATTGATAGTCCAACCAACTTTTGCACATAACAAGCTATTGTGTGCATCAACGACCCAACCATATTTTGCAAATAACGGCGCAATTAAAAAAATGAACTGTTCTGATTTCCACCTCCAAGCATTTCATTAACAATTATTAATAACTCTTCAGAGCTTTCCAATGCCCTTTCAAATCGTTCGAGATTAGCATTTATATCTAATAATTTCAGAATTTTTAGGCGTGGATACACCCCAAATTTTGCTTTCCCCTTCCGTACCATTGAAAGGGACGCCCTTTTCAGTCCAATTTTTTCAGCCAGATCCTCATCGGTTTGACTGTTTGTAAATTTTTTTATTAATGTCAGTAGCTGCATATCCGCTTCAGGAGATTCCCCATCTTGAATATTTTCTAAAGCAATAATTGCAGTTCTGTCCTCGACACGTTTAGCGATTGTCTCCGCAAGATGCTTCGGTGCAATGCTATTTATAAGACTCACCCCTGCGAGGTATCCGAGGCTATCGAGGATTTTAAATCGTTGCTTATGACCTAAATTTACCTCATTAGCACGAATTTTGCAGATAGTGTGTCTAGAGAGGCTCAGGTAGTCACCCAACTGCACATCGGTCTGAAAGTTTAAATATTTTTTGAGTGAATCTAATAATTCAATATCATTTTTCATGACGTATGTTATTGACATATCCTTTAGAAATGGGTTAATATTTATTTTCAGTTAGTCTTGAATAGAGCAACACTAACTTTAGTTCATTGTATTAATTTTAAAGAGATATGTAAATGACAAGCGACGTTAATGATAATCAAACTACAAACAGCGAGCAAATTGAACTATTACGTTTGTCAAAAGTTTGTCAGCGAGTAGGGCTTTCTAAATCAACTATTTATCAACTGATAAAAGAAGATAAATTTCCAGCCCAAGTAAAAATCAGTGTCAGGGCTGTTGCTTGGCGCTCAGCAGATGTAATTAATTGGATTCACGATTGTCAATGCGCAAATTCAAAATGATTATCAATAAACGCTTTTTTATCGTGAAATCAGAATTTGCAAATAAATTGCAAATAAGAATATTGAGCTAATGACGTTGAATTTTGAACAAACTTCGGGTTATCAATGGGAGGAGCTAGGTACGATTGAACAGCCTTTAAAGTGGGTTCCAGTTTTACCGTTAGCAATTATTCCAGACGCTTTAAAAACATGGCTAGAAGATGTTAGTAATAGAATGCAAACGCCAGCCGACTTTGCGGCTATAACCGCATTAGTTATTACAGGTTCAATTATCGGCGCAGGTTGTGCAATAAGACCTAAGCAGAAGGACAATTGGGAAGTTTTTCCAAATTTATGGGGCGCGTGTATCGGTCGTCCATCTGTTGTTCTGAAAAGCCCAAGTATGAAAGAACCAATGGGAATGCTGGAGCGCTTGCAAGCAGAAGCCGGTAAAGCCTTTGATGAAGCAAAAAAAGATTTTGATTTTGATAATGAGGTGAGTCAATCTGTTAGGAAGTCATTAAAAGCCGAATTAGATAAAGCGACTAAAAAAACTGTTATCGACAAAACTGAAATCGAAGTTTTACGGGGAAACTTTAAAGAGCTGGACGAGGCTCAGGAACCCACGCGACGACTGTTTAAAACTAATGAAACGAGCATACAGAGTCAAACAGTTTTGCAGGTACAGAATCCACGAGGAATTTTAACCTTCAGGGATGAATTGACCGGCTTGCTGGTACGATGGGATCGAGAAGATGCACAAGACGAGCGTGCATACTTTTTGGAAGGCTGGAATGGTAACGGTTCTTATACAGATTTCAAGATTGGACGAGGGCTAACCGAGGCATCGAATATTTGCATTAGTCTGTTGGGTGGTATCCAGCCGGATAGGTTAAACCGCTACATGATGCAAACAATGAACGGCGGCAATGATGGTTTGATGCAGCGCCTGCAGTTGGCTGTCTGGCCCGATGAGCCTAGGAATTGGTGCAATGTTGACATATACCCAAATTCCGAAGCAAAGAGCCGAGTTTATGCCATTTTGAAAACTTTAGCCAACATTGACTTTTTACGGAATGGTGCGGTTCAAGACGAGGATGATGACTGCCCATATTATCGATTTAGTAGTGAAGCTCAGGGAATCTTTAATGATTGGTTGACACGATTACAGCTTGAAAAGCTGATTAATGAAGAAAATTCTTACATGGCTGAGCACTTGGGCAAGTACCGCTCATTAATGCCTTCATTGGCTTTAATTTTTCATTTAATCGATATTGCAGATGGTACTGGATCAGGACAGGTAAGCAGCAAAGCGGCAAGCCTTGCGGTACAATGGTGCGATTATCTTGAGGCCCATGCTAGGCGTATTTATGGTATGTGTATGGCTCCTGAACGGAAAGCGGCAGCTATTTTATCGAAACACATCATGAAAGGTGATTTAGCTAATCCGTTTACAGCGCATGATGTATATCATAAGGGATGGCAATTATTGGGTAATAGTGAAGAAGTTTTGGCCGCTTGTAGAGTTCTGGAAGATGAAAATTGGTTAAGAGCTGAAAGGAAAAAGCCAAAGCTAACAGGTCGTCCACCGGCGGCAATATATTTTATAAATCCTAAAATAATACTCAAAACGCCTTCACAAGATACCGCGTAAACCGCTAAAACTCCATTTAATAAGTTTACGCGGTTTACGCAGTTCTTACTCAAAAGATTTTTAGGAAATATTTAAACAAGAGTGAGTGACCAGATTTTATCCTAGTCGTGCGTCGTAGGTCGGCAAACTTCTTCTGTTCTCCTTAATCGGTATCTTCTTTACTTAATTCATGGAGTGCAGTAAAACTACATTGGAATTATCCATGTTCACCAGTAAATTAAGCCTGTTGCCTAATACCTGCCATGCTTCTGCCTGCTCCGCTTCTAATTTTTGCCGCTGATAGACGCGTTTAACTTTATTTTCTTCGGTATGATTTAAACACTTCTCGATAACATCCGGCGCAATACCTAGATTACCCATAATTGTTGCGCCAGTACGGCGTAAATCGTGTGGCGTCCATTTGCCGCCGGTTAGAACCAAGGCCTGATTGTTCTTGGAGCGATTACTAAATATATTTTCAGACTGACGGCCGCTGACTTGTTTAGTAATTGATTTTTCGCAAACATGACAGGAATTATCCCGGTTAGGAAAAATCCATGTATCGCTTTTTGCCACAAATGTTAAGGCTTTGAAATGCTCAATCGCGAAATCAGATAAATAAATTATATGAGAATTGTGATTTTTACTGTTGGCTTTCGGTATGAACCAAGTCTTTAGCTCAAGGTCAATATCTGAAAACTTAGCTTTAGATAATTCACCGATCCGGCACATAGTTGATAATGCAATCCATATCGCACACTCGGTAGATATTAATAAATGTGCAGCGGGCAATTGGCGTGCCAATGTTCTAATTTCAACCTCGGTTAAGATTCTGTCGCGTTCGGTAGGTTTCGTGGTCGTCTTTGTTATACCGAGGCTCGCTGTTGGGTCAAACTCGATAAAGTCTCGATCAACCGCAAATCTGAACATTTGCCTCATTAGTTTTAAAATATTTCTTGCCAAATGAGCTACGCCACGCACCAGCAATGGGTCTGTAACTTGAGTTATATGAAATTTACGCACATCCTCAACAAACAAGTCACCTAACATGGGCAATACATCCTTATTAAACATTCGGGCTACTTCGTCTTTATCTTTACGATTAATTAAGTCAGTACCATGCCAGTGATCAAATAAACCTCGTATAGTAATACGGGCTTGCAGTTTGGTTATTGCCTCTTGTTCATCAAGTTGCTGTTGCCGAACTCGTTCCGCCTGAAGCGCTCTTTCAAGACTTGGGTCTTTGCCTTGTTTAAGTATTTCCTTATAAACATCACGTTCATATCGGGCTTCTTTTAAACCCTTTGCCTTCAAGGTCATTTGATGTTGCTTGCCTGCTATTCGATACGAAAGCATAAAGGATATAGCGCCTCCATCTTTTTTTTCACGAACTCGGATGATTAGACCCCCACCATCCGCTATAATTTGAACTTTGTCGCTCGCTTTTAAATTCCTAAAAGCCATGTCTGTAATTTTATTTAGCGCCATGATTCATCTGCACTGTTTTCCGGTATAACATTCGGTATAACAATTTTTCCGGATTTTAAAAAGTATTATTGTACATTACTGGACGCTAATAACAATTAAGGCAATGAAAAAAAAGGAAATAGTTGTTTTTTTGGACTGTGTTGGACCTTAAAGAACGATCATTTACCATTCTGGGGGACAAGGGGTAGTAGGTTCAAATCCTATCGTCCCGACCAATTTAATCAATAACTTACAAATTATAGAATTTATAAAAACTTGATTTTTCCCTCCATGGGATAACGTATGGGATAACTTTTTTATTCTATTGACGTTTTGTATCAATTTAAAATTCACCGGCAACCTCTGCCTTCATTAATAGAAACATCCGCAACACTTGCCGATATTTCAGGCATAAAAATACTAATTTTTTTCAGGTTTTCGATACCAACCTTTTATAGTACCGAAAAATGATTACCTGCTTTGCGTTGTTGCGTAAGCTGTTTTTCGCTTGTTAATCCATTCCATCGTTGCACCACAAATTCTATTAGCAATAACATCATGCTTAAATTTAATACGCCTGAATGTTTTCCAGTGCATGCCTTTGGGCTTATCGCCATCAGGGTGAACTATTCCAGGTCTCCACCCTAAACGATCTCGAAGCTTACCCGGTTTTCTATATAACCGATCCTGATTAGTTTCACGTTCGGACTTGTATGCAAGATTAAAACATTTCCTGCAAGCACATTGACCGCTCGATAAATAAAGCACTCCAACCCGTCTATGACAGTTTGGACAAGTGAACCAATACCTTACGCCGCCATAATTACATTCTGCTTGTTCAAGGTGGACAAGATGCCCGACAAGCTTACCATTGAGCCAATAACTATATTTTACAAATCCATTCGCCTTATTTCCTGCTGAGACATCTTTTATGTTGATGCTTTCTAATCTGTTGGCTGTCGGTTTCCCGTATTGTCTACCGCTTCCTAATCCACCCATTTTTTATATTCCCAAATCATTAAGCAAATTTAATAAAGAATAAATCAATAATACTTGCTGACACCATGCTGTATCTGCTCTAGGGCTTAATAGCATGGTGTTATTATTAAGTCGCTTTAAACGCAGTTTCTAGCAGTTCTATCATGTGGTTATCAATATCCACTTTATGACTATCCAGCTTTTCATCAACAATAGCTTGAATCGAAGCGCCCCACGTTTTCAGTTCATTGTCTGCCAGATAGTCAACGACACCTTGATTAAATTCATGGCTT
>CAIPPE010000280.1 GCA_903866825.1 uncultured Methylococcaceae bacterium | reverse complement strand
TTATCTTCATACACCACTATTTATTTATCATGATAAACGATTTGATGCCCCGTCAATAATAATCGCATCTTTCTTTTATTCACTATTTACTGCTGGAAAATCAATCACCGCATCAACTGAATATCTTTGCCAATTGGCCAATATAAAGAAACGACAATTATTTAATATACTTAATTTTTTAGAAAATATTAGCTATATCGAACGCGTTGGCTACACAAACAGCAGGCAAATAAATTGGACATATAGACCAACATCTAAAATAATTGTAACGGATGCTAACACTAGTGCATCCGAGTGCACTAGTGAGCAAGAATTAAACGTTAGTGCAATACAGTGCAGTAAACTAGTGCACTCCAGTACACTAAACTTGTGCACTCCAGTGCATACATATATTAAAGTAGATACTAAAGAAGATATTACTACTACTACAAAGGCATCACACCAAGACCCAATACCCGACTCCGAACCCGTAGTAGTAGTAGCAAGCTCTAAACCCCAAACCCAACCCCAAACCCAAACCCCAGTTAATACAGCGGTCACCAGCCATGAACGAGAACTGAGAGCGGCGTACCATCGGAACCCTGTACAAACGCCAAATATACTTTGTGAAGATGATTTCATCTCGGCAGCTAATTACTACATTGACTCACGAGAAAAAGATAAGTATTCAGAAGCACAACGCACTCATGGGATTATTAAATTTGTATCAACTGGAAAATTTGAGGAGCCACCCGAATGGGCTTCAAAAATAATTAAAGAGCGCAATCGCAAGAAAGGTGAGGCACAACAGAAAGCTATTGAGCAGCAAATGCGTGATAATGCTCAGATAACAACCCGACAGGAAGGAAGTAAAAATACGGCACTAACTAGCCCTTTATCTTATCTAGCTAAAGCACTAACTCAGCTAACAGGAGATAAGAATTACAAAGAGAATAAAGAGAAAGAAGAGGCAAGGCAATTACGCGTTAAAAAACAACTTCAAGAGGAACTTGATAATCCTGTAAAATTAAGAGCTTTTCAACGTATACGATTACCAGAAGAGTTAGCATTAATCGGAGCAATCTAAATGCAACAAAAACTAGAATACAAACGCACCAAAGACGTCAAACGCTATGATATCAAGTCGACACAAGCATTGATGTTCTTTGTGCCACCAAAGCCAATTGTAGCTGTTATGGAAACAATCCATGAGCATTCAGAGCATTACGAGCCTGAAATGGTGATGACTAAATAGGATGGTATGAACTTCACGGATTTTTGTGCCAAGGAAGGCGTTAGATTATTGCGAGATGACATTAACTACATTCGCAATAAGTTATATCATGTGGCTAAGTACAATCGCAAAGCTGTTATGTTAGAATATATTGCACGCTGGCATCAGGGCATGAGTGAATGTACTGAGCCTAATAAACGTGAAAATGCCGGGCGTAGGAAGGCGAACTTATATTTGTTATTGGAGCTTTAAAGATGGCACAAGACGGGAAAGTTAAATGGTTTAATTCTGCCAAAGGAATCGGATTTATCACATCAGCTGGAGTTGATTATTTTGTGCATTATAGCTCTATTGCTGCAAATGGATTTAAGAATCTTGCAGACGGGCAAATGGTATCGTTCATTCCGCTAAAAACAGATCGCGGCATGTCAGCAACTGAAGTACGCCCCTTATCAGCTAATGTTGCCGATGACTACCCCCAGTAATCCACGTAATGCGCTCTCAAGACTCCGTAAGCTCCGTAATCGCGTTTTGGTAGCACATCTGGTGTTGGGGGTACTGATTATAGGTACTTGGTTTGGAATCGGCTTAGCAATGTATTTAGCTGTTTAATGACTACTTGCCAATCGGGGTCGCTGAACTTGTATGTATGATTGTCTTTTAGTGCTGTGACGCAGGCTGCTCGTTGGTGACCTTGTCCAAGGATTTGGAACTGAACTGTGAATCCTTTGCGGACTAGCTTAATGCCTGCTTCGGTTACTGCTTGGTGGTTTTGTTGTGAGTATTCTTTTTGTTGGGTCTGCATCATTGCAACCTAATTGCATGCTCTAATAGCTGGTATATGCGCTTTGCGTTATCGCGGAGTTGTTCTAGCTGACCGATGTTTGCGTTTAACATGAGCTCGTGTGTTGTGTGACCTGTGTGAATGAATTCTAGTATGT
>CAIPPE010000279.1 GCA_903866825.1 uncultured Methylococcaceae bacterium | reverse complement strand
GTTATTACACCAATCTTCAAGTTCATTCACATCACTATCAATAATAGATTGTGATTGATCCTCAGCACGTTGTAAGAAATCATTTGGTGCTGTTCCAGGATGCATACCAATATACCGCCAACCAATACCGGGCATATTTATTGCATGTCCGATCCAATGAGGTGCTGTACCAAGAATCACAAAAAGAGCATAAGGAGCTACACCTTCATCCGGATATATGATATAACTAAACGGTCCAGTAGATTCATTTCTAAGTGACGATTGTAAGTTACCAGTTAGATGGGGTGCTTCCTCTACTGCTAAGTTTTTAATATCTAAACTTATTGTGTCTCCAAGAACAGCGAGTTTATTACCAATATTCTGTGATTTTTCTTGTAATGCATTTAATAGTGATTCACTAATAACAACTTCCAAACCCATCTGTTAATCCCCTTCGAGGTCTAGATTTTCAATATCATCTCTTGGATCACCAAGTTTATTGATTCTATTACGAAACTTTAAAGGGTATAGAGTAAAAGAAGGTGATTTGTTACTGGAATATGGGTTTAAGTCTTCATTCTTAGCATTTAAAGATTGTACTGTGATATAACTCTGTAAAAATTTATCACATAGACCCATATAATCAGATACTTTCATGTTCTTTTGTTCATCATAGTTACTAGATGAACGTAGAGTATTTGCTATTGCATAGTTAGTCGCGGCTTCAATGATAGAATTAGGCCATGGTTCAAATGAAGGGGGTAATGGTAATCCAACTTCTAATAATGCAGTTTCAATATAGTTATCTGCACTTACAAGTGACATTTGTAATGCGTTTTCTATTGGTGGTTGATCATTAAGTGCAATTAACTGAAATGCAGTATCATAATCTCCATATTTCCATGCATTACTCATTATAATCACTTATCCCTTCTTTTTTGATGGTCTACCCCGTTTATGAACTTCCTCTTTTGGAAGATTTGAATCTTCTTTAGGTGTAGGATCCTCTAATTTAACATCTTCTGGAATCTGTTTTTCAACTTCATCAAATAATGCATCTATTTTAAGTTTTTCCTCTGGATCAATTACTGTAAGATCATTCACTTGATTATACAATGCTTTGAGTGCAAGGAATATACCATAATTAAATCCACCATATGATCTACGTAGTTTTGGGTATGTTGGAAATGCTGGTGCTGTCATAAATATTACCTCCAATTCTAAAAATAAATTAGGATAACCTTATTTAGTTAAGGTTTCCAGTCATAGCTCCTAATGGTTCTTGGTTTGAGTAACCTAATTCAGCCCAAATCTCAAACACATTGTTATGAGGTGCTTTTTCTTCCCTGTACTGACTTACATTTATCATTGCAGGTGGAAGATTAACTTCTGATTGTGGATTCTGTAAAATACTAGACTGTATTGTACTGAAATCTGGATCAACATAGGTTTCCACTATACCACAAGGAATAGAACTATCCATACCAACAAAGTTCTGTGAAAGTCCTGTAAATGCATTTTTAACATTCACAAACTTAGTACCATCTACATTTATTCCAGTACTATCGAACGGTAAGTCTAAGGATGTGTAATAGTCAGATAATGCATCAAATCTTGTTTGATCAACAAATGCAGTATCAAGTTCAAATGGTAAATCTACATTTGCATTGGTTCCAACAGCCATTGAAGTACGCATTTTCCTTGCATCTATCCTTGGGTCAATTGCAGTACTCCATGCAGATAAACTGTTTGGGAATGCTGCAGATGCACCGGCTATAATACCAGATAAGATAGTTGTATTGATTTTCTTAGCCATACCTGCAGCGATTTTACTTAATGCAAGTAAAACCCTAGCACTGGAATCGGATTTATTCAAGAATTTCTGTGAATATTTAAATGAGTAACCCATTGCAGATGTACGTCCTAATACTGCGTTTAATGGACTAATCTGTATCTCTGTAAGTTCAGATAGTTCTGCAGTGTCCAATGGTTCACCCATAACTCCACCCGCAATATCTTCAGCGGCTGTAGTATCTTTTAATACAGTTGCAAATTCACCGGTATCAGTATTTGCAGTCGGTAATGTATTCAAGAAGTATAATTTCGGTTCCATTCTCTGCATTAAATAAACTTCTAGATTTTGTTTCTGTAAAAGAAAATTAGCATTTAATGTTTGTATTGCCATCTTTTCGCCTCCATAAAATTAATAATTTAATAAACTCCAAACATAACTGCAATCTGTCCACCAATAGTATATGCTCCACTATTTGCACTTGCACTTTGTAATGCAATTTTATCGGTTGCAATTGGTGTTGCAACTGTACCGGATAAATCAAATCTCTGTGCAGTTGTGGCACCGACTTTTAATGGATTATTATAAGCAATTGCAAGGTTTGAAGGTTCTAAGTTTACCATCCCAACTTTCTGACAGAATAACTCTACAGTAACAATCCTAGGAGTATAATTTCCCCATGATGCATTTGCTGTTGGCTGTTGTCCTTTCCATTGTGGAATATCCACTGTTATACCAATAGGTGTATCACCCGCACCACATGCTGTTACTTCCATATCATTGGATAGTTTAACATAAACCCCTGCAAGTGGCATTGGTGTAAATCCAGATGCTGTTGCACCTTGACGATGTAATGGATTTGCAAATACAGGTCCTTGGATTATACCTTCAACAGTTTCAATTGAGGTAAATGTTAAATTTCCTTCATTTGCATTGAAAGTTACACGTGGTCCAAATTTACCAAATTCTCTTAATGCTGCCATTGTTAGTCCTCCCTACCTAAACTATTATTAACTATTTTAAGTGAATCTTCTAATGTGTTACCATCTTCATCGACTATATCATCTGAATTTGATGCAGTACCATCTGCACCTTTAACATGTTTCTTCATATCAACAATAACTGCAGCATTACCCATTATCTCTTTATAATCCTCTGGTGCTTTCATTGCCATACTGATATGTTTTTCAACATCTGCAGGTAATATTTTACCTTCTTTAAGGAATGGTTCTACTATTGAAGTTGCTTCGGCTTTTGCAGCCTGTGCTTTAAACACGTCTACATCTGCTCTTAGTTTTGCTATTTCTGGATCAACAACTATTTTATCTTTATCTTCTGTTGAATCACTAGCAGCGGCTGGTGTTGCATTTGGATCTGCTGCGGGTGCTGCAGGAGTTTCTTTAATTCCAAGATTCCCTTCTATTGCAGTTATACTTGTCTTTAAACTTGTTGCAAGGTCTGTAACTGCCTGTAATATATCATTTAATGTTGCATCTTGTGCTGTGTCATCAGGATCATTACCAGTTGAACCAGTATCTGGTGCTGGTGCTGCTGCATTCCCTTTTTTAGGGTCTTCTACCATATTCTCATCTCCTATTATTGC
>CAIPPE010000278.1 GCA_903866825.1 uncultured Methylococcaceae bacterium | reverse complement strand
TGGCTAAATGAACGGTGTCCAGGGTCTCGGACAAGGACCCGATTTGATTGACCTTAATCAAAATCGCGTTAGCGGTTTTTTCATCAATGCCCCGCGCCAGACGCTTGACATTGGTGACAAATATATCATCGCCGACTATCTGGATTTTCTTGCCCAAACGTTGGGTCATGGCCTTAAAGCCTGACCAATCATCTTCAGCCAAACCATCTTCAATAGAAGCCACCGGGTACTTGGCAACTATATTAGCGTAGGTCTCGATCATATCGCCCGCGGAAACTTTCTTACCGTCGTAATCATACCGGCCGTTTTCATAAAAAGAGGTGGATGCCGGATCCAGGGCGATAAAAATATCTTTGCCTGGTTTGTAGCCGGCTTTTTCAATGGCCGCAATGATAATATCCAACCCCTCTTCATTGCTGCCCAAATTCGGAGCGAAACCGCCTTCATCACCGACGGATGTGGCCAGCTTCTTATCGTGCAAAATGCCTTTTAACGTATGAAAAACTTCACACGCCCACTGCAAAGCCTTAGAAAATGTCGGCGCACCGCAGGGCTGTATCATAAATTCCTGAATATCCAGATTATTGTCCGCGTGCATCCCTCCATTGATGATGTTCATCATGGGTACCGGCAAAATGTGGGCTTGATTCCCACCGATATATCGATAAAATGAAACGCCCTTGTCATCGGCCGCGGCCTTGGCCACTGCCAAAGACACGCCCAAAATCGCGTTAGCTCCGAGCCTGCCCTTATTCTCAGTGCCGTCTAAGGCAATGACTAACTTATCAATGGCCTTAAAATCCGCTTCCTTGCCCTTAATGGCTTGGGCAATAGTGGTATTGACATTATTAACGGCTTTTAAAACACCCTTACCGCCAAACCGGCTTTTATCCCCGTCACGCAATTCAACGGCTTCATGCTCGCCGGTCGACGCCCCTGAAGGAACAGCAGCGCGGCCGAAAGCCCCTGAACTTAAAAGAACATCTACTTCTATCGTCGGGTTACCCCGGGAATCAATAATTTCGCGCGCTTTAACAGATTTGATTTTAGACATATTCACCTTCGTAAAAATTTAATATTTTATTATTAGCCCTGTAAGATTTTGTAATGTAACATAGTTTAGATACGCAGTCAAGTACAACCACGAGCCCTGGTAAACCCGTTACGATGAACAAGAAATAGGGGATCTGAACAACCACAAGCGTGGTATTCTTTAATATTAGGAGATTGGAAATGGCTAAGTTTTCTAATACAAAAAGCGCCTTTACCCTCGTTGAAGTGCTCATCAGCGTTGGGATAATGCTTATTTTCCTGCCCTTTGCAGCGAGTATGATCACCAATAGCCAATTATTAGCTTCCTATTCAAAACATAAAATCCAGGCAGCGTACGCGGCACAGCAAATCATCGAAACACAACGCCAAAATCCATTTTTAGTTATAGCGGCAGGAAACTCTGTAACTGTACAGCCAAGCCCCGCGTCAGTAGTTCTAGACACTAAAGGTAATTATTCCAATACCAATTGCAGTACCAATCCTAATCTTTTTTGCGGTACCGCGATCATCACGGTGACTCCGGCAGTTTATACCAACAGCTCCGGGGTCAAGGTCACCAGCACAACCGTCGATCATTTCGTGGTTTCAATCAGTTGGGTTGAGCAAATAGTTAAATTACAAGTTCCTATGACTGAAACTTACGCTGAGGACATAGCTAATGATACGATGCTTAATTAAACAC
>CAIPPE010000277.1 GCA_903866825.1 uncultured Methylococcaceae bacterium | reverse complement strand
TAACCGATAGCATATATAATGAGTTGCAAAAATTATAGGGCGCGTGACATCAATGGATATCATAAAAGACAAAACATCACCATCATTCATCGCGCACGTTAGGGCAACTGATAAAGCTGAGCAATCGGTTGCAAGTCATTTGTTAGAGGTTGCAGAGATTGCTAAACAATTAGCCACTAAAATTAATGTACCAGAAGCCGGTGAGTTGATTGGGCTTCTGCATGATTTTGGGAAATACAGTCAGTCCTTTCAAAATTATATTCAGTCGGGTACGGGATTAATTGATCCAGATAGTGAGGCTTTTGTTAACGCGGGCGTTCTCAAAGGAAAAATTGATCATTCAACCGCAGGCGCTCAATGGATATGGCAAGCATTAAGTAAATATGGAAAAAACGGTGAGGGTAAGTTGTGCGGGCAGATACTTTCTTTATGTATTGCCTCTCATCACAGCGGCTTAATTGATTGTTTAAAACCAGAAGGAACAAATGGCTTTAATCAGCGCATTAACAAAGAGGATGTTAAATCACACCTAGCTGAATGCACACAAAATGCTGATCCAATAATATCAGAACAAGCAAAACGATTAACAGATAAGCCTTTGATGATGGCTATGCTAACTCAAATTAAGTTACTCATGCAAAATGAACAGCATGGGCAAGAAATATCAGACACGATTAAGCACTTTTATATAGGCTTTTGGACACGGTTCTTATTCAGTTGTTTGATTGATGCCGATCGTATTAACAGTGCTGATTTTGAAACGCCAACAAATGCATCTTACCGAAATAAAGCAGTGACATGGGATACCGCAATTGTTCGTTTAGAGGTCTTCTTGAAAGATCAACAAGCGTACAAATCCAATATTAATGAGATACGTAACAACATCTCAAATACTTGTAAGAACCGAGCGCAGGACGCGCAAGGTATTTATACCCTTACCGTTCCAACGGGAGGTGGTAAAACTTATGCAAGCTTACGTTATGCCTTACATCATGCCAAGACCCATGATCTAGATCGAATTATTTATATTATTCCCTACACCTCAATCATCGAACAAAATGCCAGTGCAATTCGTAACGTACTTGAACAAGACGGTGACGAATATCCCTGGGTATTAGAGCATCATTCAAATTTAGAACCCGAGAATCAGACATGGCACAGTAAATTAGCCGCTGAAAATTGGGACGCGCCTATCGTGTTAACGACTATGGTGCAGTTTTTAGAGACTTTATTTAGTGGGGGCACTCGCGGTGTGCGTAGATTACATCAACTGGCGAACAGCGTAATCATTTTTGATGAAATTCAAAGCCTCCCCATTAACTGCACGCATTTATTTTGTAATGCACTTAACTTTTTAAGTGCTTATGCCAAAACCACTGCGGTTTTATGTACGGCTACTCAACCAGTACTTGATCAATTACATTCCCCCCATAAAGGTCAATTGCTCATTCCTAAGCAAAACGAATTGATTGCTGATGTTGGCGAGTTATTTGAACAATTAAAGCGTGTTGAAATTAAGAATAAAACCAAAGTTGAAGGTTGGTCGCTAGATGAAATAGCTGAATTGGCTTTGTCAGAATTTAAAGATAAGGGTAATTGCCTTGTTATTGTTAATACCAAAGCCTGGGCGCAAGCTTTATATCTGCAATGTGCGGAAACAGTTGATGAAAACAGCTTGTTTCATTTGAGCACTCATCAATGTTCTGCACACCGCAGTGAACTGTTTGACAAAATGCGAGATCGCTTGGATAAGCAGTTACCTGTGTTATGCTTCAGTACTCAACTGATAGAAGCCGGAGTCGATATTGATTTTGCCAGTGTCATCCGTTTTCTTGCAGGGTTAGATTCAATAGCCCAAGCGGCAGGTCGATGTAATAGAAATGGTCGTTTAGAAACGGCTACTGTGCACGTTGTTAATCCGACGAAAGAAACCATAGACCAACTGATTGACATTAAAGTGGGTCAAGAAAAAACAAAACGAGTTTTTAGTGAAGTTGATGCTAGAGATTTATTAGCACCGGAAACGATGGCGCTTTATTTTAAGTATTTCTTTTATGAACGGGCTGATCAGATGGCTTATCCCTTAACAGAAATGCAGGCGGGTAGAGCTGATTCGCTACTCAATTTATTGAGTGAAAATAAGTTTAATATTGGCGGCAATGTATCTATGCATTTGAAGCAGTCATTTATGACCGCCGGTATTGCTTTTAAGGCGATAGATGCACCGACACAATCAGTTATTGTGCCTTACAGCGAAGGTGAAGAGTTGATTGCCGATCTTTGTGGATTGGCTAAAGATTTTGAACCGAAGCGTTATTACGAATGTTTAAAACGTGCCCAAAAATTTAGCGTTAACGTATTTCCGAATGTGTGGAGAAAGTTACAGGACCAACATGCAGTCATTGAAATTCATCCCGGTGAAGGTGTCTATTACTTAGACAAAACATATTACAGTACAGAGTTTGGCTTGTCTTTGGAACCCGTTAGTAAAGCCGAAGCGATTATTTTATAAGGATAGATAACATGAAAAACAGTGTTAGTTTTAGATTATGGGGACGGTATGCATTATTTACTGATCCCATAACTAAAGTAGGAGGTGAAAAATGCTCTTATCATCTGCCGACTTATGAGGCTATAAAAGGTGTCCTTAAATCAATTTATTGGAAGCCAACCCTGATATGGTATGTCGATAGAGTTAGAGTGATAAAGCCCCTTCGTACTCAAACTAAAGGGACTAAACCGTTAGTTTGGGGTGGCGGTAACAGCTTGGCGATTTATACTTTTTTAAAAGACGTTGAATATCAAGTTGAAGCACATTTTGAATGGAACACGCACCGTCCCGAGTTAGCTAATGATCGTATTGATGGTAAGCATTTCAGTATTCTAAAGCGAACCTTAGAGAAAGGCGGGAGACAGGATATTTTTTTAGGAACCCGTGATTGTCAGGCTTATGTAGAGCCTTGTGAGTTTGGTGAAGGACAGGGGGCTTATGATGAGCTTGATGAATTATCCTTTGGGTTAATGTTTCATAGTTTTTCTTATCCAGATGAAACAGGCGTTGACGAATTACATAGCAATTTTTGGCAAGCCACAATGAAGAAAGGCGTTTTGGAGTTTCCTCGCCCCGAGCAATGTACAGTCAGTCGTTTTGTTCGTGACATGAGTTCAAAAGAATTTGGTATCGGGACTAACTTGTTAGCGGTTGAAAACGAAGAGGCGCAGCTATGAGCTGGATGGAAAAGCTTTACCAGACTTATGAACAAGGAATTAGTTCAGATGCTTCAAAACCTTGGCCTATATCACATTTTGTTAAGACAGCTCATATTGAGGTTGTTATTGATGTGAATGGAAATATAAAAAATGACAGAGTTATGTTGTTAACGGGTAAAGATTCTTTAACACTTATACCAGCAACAGAGGCTTCTGCTGGGCGAGCGGGAGCAAAAATTGCCCCTCATCCGCTTTGCGATGAATTGGGTTATTGTGCTTCTGATTTACCGGATGCAATACCAGCCAGAAGTGAAGCATATATAAATCAGTTAAATGAATGGTGTATATCAGAATTTACACATCCCAAAATATTAGCTATTTTTAAATATCTAGAAAAACGAAGTTTATGGCAAGATTTAAGTAAAGTAATAGAGTTTCCACTAACGTTCACGAATAAAGGAGGATTAAAATCAAAAGTTTCTGCTGAAAAGGTTTTTGTTCGATGGAAGGTTGAAGAACTCGGTAATCCTTGTTCTGGTACTTGGGAGGATAATGAGCTAATTGCTAAGTGGATTGCATTTGATAAGTTCAAAAACTCAAAAATAGGGCTTTGTTTTATAAAGGGTGAAAAGGTTCGTTTAATAGAAAATCATTCCAGATTCATCAGAAACGCTGGAGATGGTGCCAAGTTAATTTCATCAAATGATAACGGTGGTTATACCTATCGAGGTAGATTCTTTAATAACTCTGAGGCTTGTAGTATCGGTTTTGATGTTTCACAAAAAGCACATAATGCACTACGGTGGTTAATATCTCGTCAAGGCTTCAGAAACGGAGATCAAGCTTATGTATCATGGGCGGTATCAGGTAAACAGATTCCCGAACCTTTAAACGATACATGGTCATTATTTGAAACTTCAGATTTTGATTTAGATGAGGTAAGTGAGGGTTTTACCAATGCGCAAAACGAAAGCCAAGACCATACTATTGATTTAGGACAATCCTACGCACTACAACTTAAAAAATACATGGCGGGTTATGCTGCAAAATTAAGCCCTAATGAGCAAATCATTATTATGGGCATTGATTCGGCAACACCGGGGCGTATGGGCATTATTTATTATCGAGAGTTACTTCGAGATGATTTTTTCAATCGACTTGAAAGCTGGCATAAAGAATTTTCTTGGATACAGCGTCATACCGTTCAAATAGCAGACAACTCGGGTAAAAAATCTAAAACCAAAACTATTTGGCCCATTAGTTCGCCTGTACCTAAAGATATAGCAGCCGCTGCTTATGGAGATAATGTTAACGACAGTTTAAAGAAAAAAGTTATTGAACGTCTTATTCCTTGCATTATTGATGGTCAGCCATTTCCTCAAGATTTAGTTATTAGTTGTGTGCGTAAGGCAACTAATCGAGTCGGCTATGCCAGTGATGCGCAATGGCTATGGGAAAAGAATTTAGGTATTGCCTGTGCATTATATAAAGGTTACTACCACCGTCATCCAATAATAACTAAACGAAGAGAATATGCTATGGCATTAGAAGAGAACTGTGATTCACGTGATTATCTTTACGGTAGGCTTTTAGCCATCGCCGAAAGAATAGAAGACGTGGCTTTAAATATCAGCGGTGAAAATCGCTCCACAACGGCAGCACGATTAATGCAACGATTTGCTGATCGTCCGTTTGAAACCTGGCGAACAATTGAATTAGCATTACAACCCTATATTCAACGCTTACGTTTGTCGCGGGCTGGGTTTTTAACCAATCAGTTGAAAGAAATAGATACTATTTTATCGTTGTTTAAATACGATGAGTTTAATAGCAAAGATAAGTTATCGGGTGAATTTTTATTAGCCTATCACTGTCAGCGCCAAAAGTTTAAAACTAAAACAGAAACCGAAACTACCGATGAAACCCCAATAGAAGGAGACTCAGAATGAGTTCATTAAGCAATAAAATTGATTTTGCAGTTATATTCAGTGTTAAACACGCTAATCCAAATGGAGATCCGCTTAATGGAAATCGCCCAAGAACAGATTATGATGGTTATGGTGAAGTCACTGATGTGTGTTTGAAACGTAAGATTCGGGATAGATTACAAACAGAAGGGCATCAAATTTTTGTGCAATGTAACGAGAAAAAAACTGATGGTATGGTCAGCCTTAAGGCTAGAGCAGAGGCTGATAAACCGATAGGACTAGGTAAAGAGGCATTTAAGAAAAATAAAGATCATGCAGCAGTGCTGGCATGTGAGCAATGGCTGGATGTTCGCAGCTTTGGACAAGTTTTTGCGTTTGGTAAAGAAGCCGATGCAGCAGGTGTTTCCATTGCAATTAGAGGTCCAGTGACTATTCAATCTGCATTTAGTGTGGAACCCGTCAGTATTACTAGTACTCAGATTACTAAAAGCGTGAACGGTGAAGGTAATAGTGATATTAAGAAAAGCCCCGACACTATGGGTATGAAGCATCGTGTTGATGAAGCAATCTATGTGACCTACGGTGCTATTACACCTCAATTAGCTGAGAAAACTGGTTTTAGTAATGATGATGCTGAAGCTATAAAAGCGGTATTGCCAAAATTGTTTGAAGGCGATGAATCTTCTGCAAGACCTGCCGGTTCAATGGCGGTTAAAAAAGTTATATGGTGGCAACATAATTCAAGAGCAGGGCAATACTCCTCAGCTAAAGTTCATAATTCACTAGTGGTTAATGCAGATGGAAGCTATGAAGTAACATCATTTACAGATTTAAAACCTGATGAAATTGATGGTTTTTAGTTGTGTTTTGGTAATTGAAAAGTAACCCAATATGATGAATTTAAATTAAACAGGAAAGATTATGTTTAACTACCAAACAACAGATGACACAGTGAGTTTAAAGTTTTCTAAAGAATATTTAAATTCACCAGAAGTTATAAAACTCATCGAAACATTGCGTATTAAAGACTTGTTAACAACCAGTCAATTGGATACTGAAGATGTCATGAAGCTCGATGATGAATTAAAAGAAAGCTGGTGGCAGGCTCATAAAGAATATTTTTTGGAAAAGATTCAATGATAATAATTAAGAGGAAATATTATGCCAACTGTTGATTTATCTACATTACCTATTAATGCACAGCAAGAGCTATTGGATTTCTATGAGTTTCTACAAGAGAAGTATGGCAATAGAAAAGCTAACGTGATTGCTTCAACATCACCTCAAGAGTCGAACATTATGGATTTTAAGACTTTTATTATGAGTATTCCCAAAGTAGAAGACTTTGAAATCGAGAGACAACGAGATTATCCAAGAGATATTATTTTATGAAATATCTTTTGGATACCTGTGTTATTTCAGAATTGACAAAGCCTCAACCTAATCATCATGTACTAACTTGGTTAGATTCAATACAGCCTGAATGTTGTTTTTTGAGTGTCATCAATATAGGTGAAATTAAAAAAGGTATTTATAAGCTACCTCCTTCAAATAAAAAGCAGGCGTTGCTACTATGGTTAAGCACATTGCTAAATGATTACCAGTTTAGAATATTACCCGTTAACCTGGATATTATGGAAAGCTGGAGTGCAATGGTGGCTCATGCTGAAAAATTGGGTCAGTCAGTGGCATCTATGGATAGTTTGATTGCAGCTACTGCTTATACTCATCACCTGACTTTGGTTACACGTAATGAGCGTGACTTTACTGCTTGCAACATTACGATAATCAACCCTTGGGATGATTAAACGTTTTTAAATTGCATGGAACCAGAAATTATTTACCTCTCACGCCTACAACACTATCTGTTTTGTCCAAGGCAGTATGCCTTAATTGAACTAGAAAATATCTGGGCAGAAAATCAGTTTACGGCTGAAGGTCAGGTATTACATCAACGCGTCAATCAAGCCGATCAAGAAAAACGTGGCGATATTCGCACTGTCTGGGCTTTGCGTTTATCTCATGTTGAATTAGGGATTGAGGGAGTGGCTGATGTGGTCGAATATCATAAACAAGCGGATGGCTCAGAAACACCGTTTCCTATCGAATATAAGCGTGGTAAACCAAAAACTCATCGAGCTGATGAGGTACAACTGTGCGCACAGGCACTTTGTTTAGAAAATATGCACGGCATAACCGTTCCTGAAGGGGCGTTATTTTATGGTGAAGTCCGAAGACGCCACGCTGTTATTTTCGATACAGAACTTCGAGATTTAACGCTGAAAACAATTTTAGCTTGTCGCGCTATTGTCCAAAATCAATGCACACCTACAGCTGATTATCTGGCAAAAAAGTGTAATGCATGTTCCTTAATAGATCAATGCCATCCGAAAGGCTTTAAAAAATCAGCGGCAGCATGGTTAGCAAAACAACTTAATGAAGGATAAATATGCGACCATTACGTAATGTCATTTATATACAAACTCAAAACTCGTGGTTGCATAAGGACAACGAGAATCTGGTTTTAAAAGTGGGTGATGAAACCAAAGCCAGAGTGCCAATCCATAAATTACAAGGTTTAGTGTGTTTTGGCCAAGTCACTGTATCGCCTTATTTAATGGCGCATTGTGCTGAGAATGGCATCACCATTACTTTTCTGAATATGTTTGGTAAGTATTTGGCAAGAGTCGAAGGACCGGTGAGTGGTAATGTTTTATTGCGTAGAACCCAGCACTTAGCGGGTGCTAATGTTGAGAAAAGCGTCACGATTGCACGAACCCTATTGACCGGAAAGCTGTATAACCAGCGTTACGTTATCAGACGGTATTTAAGGGATCATGGTGAAAAAATCAGTGATGAAAAAGCATTGGTTCAATTACAAACGGCTGAGAAAAGATTAACCCGCTGTTTAACGCAGTTAGCTGATTGCCATGCCATTGATACTTTAATGGGGAAAGAGGGGGAAGCCGCACAGGTTTACTTTGGCGTGTTTGATCATTTAATTCGACAACCTGATTTTACTTTTGATACCCGATTAAGACGCCCCCCGACAGATCCTATAAACGCACTATTATCATTTTGTTATACCTTGTTGACTCATGATTGTCGCTCAGCACTAGAAACGACCGGACTTGATCCTGCCAGTGGATTCTTACATCAATTACGTAGTGGTCGGCCTTCATTAGCCTTGGATTTAGCAGAAGAATTTAGACCTATGATTGACCGGTTTGTTTTGTCATTAATCAATAAGCGGCAGTTAGTCCAAAAAGACTTTGAGACTTGGCCTAATGGTTCAGTCACATTAAAAGATGAACCGCGTCGAACTCTATTAGCCGCCTGGCAAGATCGAAAGCAGGATACTTTGCTACATCCGTGGTTTGAAGAAACCGTTCAGATCGGATTGCTACCGTGGTTACAAGCACAGGTATTAGCGCGATATTTGAGAGGGGATTGTGATAGTTATGTGCCCTTTCTTTGGAAATAAGAGGCGAATTTAAGATGATGATTTTAGTGACTTATGATGTTAGCTTTAAAAGTGAAACGGGTCCCAAACGCTTAAGAAGAATGGCCAAGTTGTGTTTGAACTATGGTCAACGTGTTCAGTATTCTGTGTTTGAGATTGAAGTCGATATGGCGCAGTGGACGCAATTAAAAAATGATTTAGTCGATGTGATGGATGAGAAGATAGATAGTTTACGGTTTTATTATCTTGGAAATAATTGGGAGCGTAAGGTAGAGCATATTGGTGCTAAAGCAGTATTAGATTTGAATGGTTTGTTGTTATTGTAGTGCGAACCATAAGCGACCATAAAAACTGTCATTATTTGTGTTAGCTCGCAGAGAGTTTAATAAGTTGTTTTTTATGGTTTTTTGTATTGACTGATAAATAAATTATAATGCTTTTGGTGTTTACTTTGATCGACTCGCAATTTTATGGCTTTGGGGCTAGTGAATTCAGTTGGTTAGGTGAATGCTGTCGCGCCCCGCGTGGGCGCGTGGATTGAAACTTTTGATATTAAATAAGTCAGTGATTGTGCCACGTCGCGCCCCGCGTGGGCGCGTGGATTGAAACACATCGTTGGTGATGATGTTATTAGAAAGGACGTCGCGCCCCGCGTGGGCGCGTGGATTGAAACAAGCTGTTCAAGATCGGGGATGATGGCATCAAGGAGTCGCGCCCCGCGTGGGCGCGTGGATTGAAACCAATTACTAAACAAGCTCTACCCCAAGGGATAGTCGCGCCCCGCGTGGGCGCGTGGATTGAAACATGTCAAAAGTTTAGCACACTTAACACATAGGTGTCGCGCCCCGCGTGGGCGCGTGGATTGAAACCTGAATGATCGAACACGCCGACAAAATGAGAGAGTCG
>CAIPPE010000276.1 GCA_903866825.1 uncultured Methylococcaceae bacterium | reverse complement strand
GATGCCTCTATGAATCTGGCGGCGGTTGATGAGTTATGTGAGCGCTGGAAAGATCTTGATTTTATTATGGTTGAAAGTGGCGGTGATAATTTAAGTGCCACGTTTAGCCCAGAACTGGCCGATCTGACTATTTATGTGATTGATGTCTCGGCAGGGGATAAGATACCCCGAAAAGGTGGGCCGGGTATTACCCGTTCTGATTTACTGGTGATAAATAAAATAGACTTAGCACCTTATGTAGGTGCTTCTTTGGAAGTAATGGATAGGGATGCAAAAAAGATGCGAGGTGAGCGTCCGTTTGTGTTTTCGAATCTTAAAACGGGGTTGGGGTTGGAGGAGATTGTGGGGTTTATTGTTGAGAGAGGGATGTTGGGTGGTGCGCTTACAAAATGACTTCACATAAGTGGTTTTATGTTAACTGGCCGATTAGACAGGCCGCATCCTTTTGTCTCATGTTTTGCTGATTAAAGAAACGTTTTTTGGGGATACTGGATAACATAGCTTAAAATTTAAATATTTTACGTCACCTAAAATCCATTGCCCCTCAATTTACCTACAATACATTCACCTCGTTCTGTTGCTTACGGATTAAACAATTAATGAAACAACATATATTTTTTCTCTTTGCTGGATTAATGCTCTCAACAGCGCATTCCGCCGGATTTGATTGTGCAAAAGCCAATACCAAACAGGAAAAACTTATTTGCAATAACAAAGCATTATCCGATCTTGATTCCAAATTAGACACTGCTTACAAACAGACTTTAAAAGTCCTAATGACAAGTCTTGGTGACCAGTCACAAGCACAGCAACTTGTCGCTGATCAACAGAAATGGTTGAGTCAAACAAGAAATGCTTGTAATGATGAAGGATGCCTAAACCTTGCTTATGAATCCCGAATTATGGAGCTAGGTGCTCCGCTCCTTATCAACGGGGTAACAGTCAATTATTTTAATGGTGTGGCAGTATTTTGGGATCCTAGCTCACGTACAGATTCGTTTAACCAAAGTATAAAAGCCAATGGCAAGCCTGGTAAAATTTTGCAATGCAAAACCCTAATAGATATCCCAAGCGCTAGGGGGGGTAGAGATATTGGCATGGGTGGATATTGTACTTATCAAGAGAATAGCAAAAACGAAAACGTTTTTATCTGCAATGACGACTTAGTCGGGAACTTCAAACTGGAAAAGATTGATCACGAACCTAGCAATCAAGAATTAATCGATTTTATTCTCAGCTATTGCGGTGGTGGGTAAATCGTATAACGGTAGCTGAGAACGCTAAGCCCTAGCTCGGTGTTATCAGAACTAACGCAATCTTCCACCGAGCGGCTTGATCTACTGAAAAACGAAGCTCAAAAAGGATTAACATAGCCGCTATTGCCAATTTTGCACGGAATACTTACGATCCATGCTCAAAAGCCAACCCTCGATTTTAGCGACCGCTGAAAATCTTGGAGTGTGCCACAGGCACACAGACTGACACTCTATGGAAATAGCGGTCAGATGTGTATAAGCTCATTGGAAGATGATGGTAGGCCCATCAAAGTCTGTTGTCGGAAACTGGCTTTAAACCCCCTCAAGCTGCTTGTATTAAGAGTGCAGGTAGTGAGCGTTGAGGAAAAGCTAATACATAATTAGCAGGTATGGTACAGAGAGACGAGTTAAACCGAACCTATGTTGACGCGTCGTTATTCAGAGAATTGACATCAAAACCAAGGGCGTCCATGACTCTTGGGATCAGTCTGCAAGCTAATCCGAATGCTGTGCAGGCGGTGTCCGGCGTATAGTGGGCGTGACTCTGTATTGGGCTTTCAATGGGAACTGTGGGAACCAGTCATCATGATGTTAAGGGAGAAATGCAAATAACTAAATTTATGAGTATGAGAGTACCGATGCGTGATACTGGGGCGGAGTTGCTCGTAGTAGCGAGGAAGCGTTTGTAATGAACGTGGAGCGAAGGGGCAACATTAGGCAGCCTTTGTTGATGTCACAACTGCTTTCTGGCAGGAGGATGATGTGAGCGAGGCAAAGCCATTTGTCATTTCGAAATGGCAAGTTATGCGTGCATTTGAATTGGTTAAAGCCAATGCAGGTGCCGCTGGAATTGATAAGCAATCGCTGTCGGATTTTGAACGAAATTTGACAGACAATCTTTACAAGCTATGGAATCGGCTGTCGTCAGGCAGTTACTTCCCGCCGCCTGTGAAAGCGGTAGCGATACCGAAGAAAACGGGTGGAGAACGAATCTTGGGCATACCTACTGTGAGTGATCGTATTGCCCAGATGGTTGTCAAACTCGAATTTGAGCCCCAAGTTGAGTCGCACTTTTTACCTGACTCATATGGCTACAGGCCGAATAAGTCAGCCTTGGATGCGGTGGGAATAACGCGAGAACGTTGTTGGCGTTACGACTGGGTGCTTGAGTTTGATATTAAGGGGTTGTTCGACAATATACCGCACGATTTATTACTTAAAGCAGTTCGTAAACATACGGATACGCCTTGGGTGAAGTTGTATATCGAACGCTGGTTGACGGCACCGATGCAGATGCCAAATGGGGAGTTGAACAGCCGAGGAAAAGGCACTCCACAGGGTGGGGTCGTCAGTCCCGTGCTCAGTAATTTGTTTCTGCACTATGTATTCGACAAATGGTTGCAAAAACATTACCCGAATGCAGTTTGGTGTCGTTATGCCGATGATGGTCTGGTTCACTGCCGTAGTGAGGCGGAAGCCAAACACATGCTGGAAGTTTTGAAACAACGCTTTCAGTCCTGTGGACTTGAGCTTCATCCGGTGAAAACAAAAATCGTTTACTGTAAAGATGGTAGTCGCAAAGCACACTATGAACACACATCCTTTGATTTTCTGGGGTATACGTTCAGACGGCGACTATGCAGGAATCGCAAGAGAAACAGCGTGTTTGTAACCTTTACGCCCGCAGTGAGTAAAGCGGCGCTCAAGTCAATGCGGCTTAAGATAAGAAAGTTACGAGTGAGAACGCATACTGAGTTGAACTTAGGGCAGGTAGCAAAATGGTTAAACCCTATCATCAATGGGTGGATAGCTTATTATGGTTGTTATACTCGCTCTGCGTTATACGGTATGTGTCGGCACGTTGGTAGTCCCTACAAATCAATGCAGGTGGTAATAATTTCCGATATTTGACATAGTGCAGCGCCAACCTTTACAGCACTTATGGCATGGATCACCTCTCACCCCACTTTAAATTATTTTGTCCAAGACGCGACTGTCCTTGCTACCAATCTTTAGATAACCACATAACCAAAGACGGCACCTACACAACACAGAATGACGGTGTGGTTCGACAAATG
>CAIPPE010000275.1 GCA_903866825.1 uncultured Methylococcaceae bacterium | reverse complement strand
GCTTCGACTCGAAGCCCAAGAAGCATGGGATAGAGAGCACATTGCCTTAGATCCACTCACTCATTTAATGACCAAAGACACGATGATAGGTCGATTAAAAGAAAAAGTTGAAAACTCTAAACGTAATGGCTTTCCTTTTTCTGTTCTGCTGATTAGTTTGAGTGACTTTACCCATAAAAATAAAGTGGGAACTTATGAAATGGATGCCATTTTAAGAGGCGTAGCCGATTGTTTTAAAGAGGATATTAGAGCGGGGGTCGATATTGCGGCCAGACTGCATGATAAAGAGTTTCTGATTGCTATGCCGGGTTCATCACTCAATAAAGCAGAGGAAGTCGCTAGCAAGATTAAAAGCTCAATAGCAGAACGTGTTAAAGCGCCTCAAGGCATTGTCGTTGAAGTGTCTACCGGTGTAGCAGAGTTTTCAATGGCCTCTATTGCTTTGGCTACTACCGAACTGGAAGTTGATAACTTGATCCGCTTAGCCTTTGAAAAAGTGACAGCCTACTCGCCTACTGTTTAATCTATCGTAACGACTCAGGCTTGATTACCTGGCCTGAGTTGTTACCTTAAATAGACCCTTATTTACCCTGTAAGCAGGAGCAGTTCACTCAAACTTTCCAGCAGGACTTAACTCTTTAAAGTACTCAGCCATAAAATCAACAAATGTAGTTAATTTGGCCGGTAAAAAACGTCGCTGTAAATAAGTGGCGTAAATCATAAGAGGTGGAATTCGAAAGTCCTGCAAAATTTCTACTAGTTTTCCTTGCTCTACGTAATTAACAGCTGATATTTCCGGTACTTGAGTTATCCCCATACCTAAAGCGGCCGCCTGGCATAAAGCCCGACCGTTGTTTGAACAAAAATACCAATTCGGTTTAAACTTTATTTCTTCTTCACCTTGCTTAAATAACCAATAGTCATGATGGGGTGTGTCAATATAGAGCAAACAGCGATGGGCTGATAATTGATCGATATACTCAGGCTTACCCATTTTTTCAAGGTACTCTGGGGACGCATAAGTGCATAATCGAGTCTCTGCCAACTTTCTTGCAACCACACCCAAATCCAGACTGACTGTCACCAGCATAGACAAATCAAAGCTGCCTTTACTCAAGTCCACCCGATTATTATGCAATGTCATCAATACCTTAACATCAGGAAATTTACGCTGATAAGCCTCGATTGCAGCCACCATATATAAACCGCCAAAATCAATAGGAGCACTTATTTTAAGAGTTCCTTTGATATGTTTGCCGAGTTGTGATGTATATTCATCCAGTTCAGAAAAATCTTCTATGAGCTGTTTGCTACGGTAGAAATAAACCTCCCCCGCTTCCGTTAGACTAATTTGTCGCGTCGTTCTATTTAATAAAGCAACACCTAAAGACTCCTCTAACTGAGCCATATATTTACTGATCATCATTGCAGAAAGATTCATTTCGCGTGCTACTGCTGCAAAAGTCCCCAATTCCACAATACGACAGAATACTTGAATGTTATTTAATTTATCCATATCTGTTAATTATAAACCTAAAGTTTATATTTCATAAAGGTATAGCGCTATTTGCCAAACATGTTTATTAATATATACTTCTATTCGGAGATAGTTATATGCCGTTTTAATGAGTCAATCAATTGATAATTCCTTAAAGCGGCTTTTTATTACCTAATAAAAATTAAGAGATATTTATGAGCAAGATTCTTACTGAAGTTTTATCTGCAAACAGGGATTACGTAAACAATTTTGGTGACAAAGGAGAGTTGGCACTTCCACCCGCTAGACATTTCGCCATATTAACGTGTATGGATGCACGTTTAGATCCTGCAAAATATGCTGGCTTGTCAGAAGGTGATGCCCATGTTATTCGTAATGCCGGTGGTCGCGCAAGTGATGATGCCATTCGCTCATTAGTTATCTCGTACAAATTACTGGGAACCCGTGAATGGTTTGTTATTCATCATACCAACTGCGGTATGGAACTTTTTAACGATGAAATTATGCGTGATCTCTTAGCAAGCAGCTTAAAGACAGCATCTATAGACGAAAATGGTTGGCATGACTGTTGTGAAGGGCATGGCTCTTCTGAAGCGCGTTACATCGACTGGCTAACGATTAAAGATCAAGAGAGCAGTGTTCTGGAAGATGTCACCCGAATTAAAAACCATCCTTTAGTGCCTTCTGATATTCCTGTTTATGGTTATATTTATGATTGCACTTCTGGCAGACTGATTGAAGTTCCTGCAGCAACAGAAGCAGGTAAAGCAAGCTAAGTATTTTTCACAGCACTCATTCAAGGTCTGGGTGTTGACACAGTTCGATCTATCTTGATCCAATACAGGATGTATAAACAACATCCTGTATTTTAGATGCTAAATCTATCACTTTACACACGTTCAAAAAATTCGATTATCGCTATTTAGGGAGTAGGTATGCGACAAGAAGGAACTAAAGAATCCAATCACCCTCTCAGCACTCTAGCCAAACGGATAGAGCCTATCGACCAAGCATTTTTTAGTGTAGATGAAGCGACCTTTGCTAAATTTCAGGCATTGCGTAATCATTTTTTGCCTCCAACTAACGAATTGCATAGTTTACTCAAAACAAAAACACCTTGGGAGGCAATGGCGACACCCAACCTTATGCCACCCGCTCCGATTATATCTGATAAGTGGCTTGCACATTTTGACTGTGGCGTAACCGCTTTGAACGATTGGCTAAAACATCATGCGCTCGGAAATCATGTCACAGGTACTTCACACAGTTTCGTGTTATATGCCGGTACGGATGTTATCGGTTATTACACACTCTCTTCGGGCGAAATAAGTCACGAGGTGACCCCGAGAATCATGCAGAATAACTCACCCAAATCTTTACCCGTTTTTATTCTTAGTCGAATAGCGGTTGATAAGTGTTTTCACAATCAGGGATTTGGCCAGGCTCTTTTGTGTGACGCCATGATTCGAGTGGTTAATGCGGCAGTTAATACCGGCGTATTTGCTCTATTGGTTCATACTACATCCGAGCAAATCAGGCAGTTTTATCTGTCTCGGGGCTTTATTGAATGGCCTTTGCAAGCAATGACTCTGGTGATGACATTAGAAACGGTTCGATCTATATTAGAAGAAACCAGTTAACGAAAAACAATCACATTGATTTAATAAAATAGCAAGCGCTGACTTGCATGTTTCTGAGATGGTCATGGAATTTTTACCCGCATGACCATCTATTTGCCGATAACATCGGCCCTAACAATATTGCACAGAAAGCTTCAGTGAAGCACTTCGAATCGTGTGATCTTATTCCACAGAAAAATCACGCATCATACCCATATCTTCATGTTCAAGGTTATGACAGTGATACATAAACAGCCCTTTAAAGTCTTGAAAGGGCTTAATGATTTTCACACGTT
>CAIPPE010000274.1 GCA_903866825.1 uncultured Methylococcaceae bacterium | reverse complement strand
CGACCTCATTAACAACAAAATCACCGTTATGCCGTACTGTTGGCTTTAAATCGTTATCCGAGAAAAACGACTCAACGGCAAGTGGGCTTAACTCAACACCGACTACTTGATGACCCATCCCCAATAGCCACAACATATCATTACTCTTTCCACATAAGGGAACGAAGATCCTATCCCCCTTGTTTACCGACAAGGTTGACCAGTAATGTTGCAAATGTGGATTAATATCCTGTTTATGAAAACCAATCTGATTTAGTTTCCATCGTTCGTGCCAGAATTCATGCTGCATGGGTTATACCTTGTCTGTCAATTTTGATATTAAATTTGATAGGGTAGAGCGGGTGGATTTTGTGTTACAAACACAGTTTATTGTACTTCAACCACACTTGATCGTGGCAAGAACATAATCGATCAGGGCTAAACTCCATATATCTGGGCCAAGAATACGCTTGATCGACCCAAGAATACAGTAAGCCTCCCCCAGATAGTCATTATCTGTCCCAAGAATGCCATATTCTTACCCCAGAATGCTCTCAATCGAGGGTAACACTCAGTAATTGTCTTAAGGTCAAGCCTGTTCTACCCACTATCAACGCCATTCTTGCCCCAGAAAACTACATTTCCAATTACTTTTACTCCAATCTGCCCCCAGAAAACGGCATTCTTGGGTCAGACTGCTTTATAGCAGAAGTGGGTGACTACAGAAGATAGATTCTCTATTGCATTTGCGCTTCGATAAATTACAATTTGCCTTTGCAATAGTTGACATTTTTTAGTTTAGGGATATAAATTAATCATCACTGCGGAGGTTTTTATTATGCCTGAATTTAAAAGTTACTCAGATAACCCTTATAGGGAAACCGTTGTTAATGAGATAGTGGCAGGGATTGATCGTGATGTAGAGCGGAGTGAAGATATTCTGATGCTAGGGCTTGCTACCGGCATGTTTTCATCGCTGCTGGCTCCGATTGCCCCACCGCATGTACTTTTGCCCTTAGTGGCCTTAGCCTTTGCCTTATCGGCAGGGTTTGCGCGGATTAACTATCAGAATATGCAGAAACGGCTATCCGCTTCTATCGTTCAACTTAATTATCAGCAAAGAGCTGTTTTAAGCCCAATAGCACGGGTATTTGCTGATTTTCCGATGGAGCCTTTAGAAGACTCCTTAAATCCCTTAAAGAACGTAAAGCGGACCTGGAAAAGCGTGTTGGGGGGGATAATTATGAATCCGTTCTGGATACCCATCTTTTATATGTTGGGTATGCAAATCGGTGAAGAGAAAAATGTCTATGAATTAAACAGGGCCATTATAGGCGTTGAGCAAAAAATCAAGTCGGCTACGATTCAATTAGAAGAGAGTGATGCTTGAACTTAACTGCCGTTACTTAAATAATTCAGAATCTCTTCGGTATGGCCTTTAACTTTTACTTTTCGCCATTCTTTAACCAGAATACCGTCTGGGTTAATGAGGAAAGTGCTTCTTTCTATGCCTCGAACCTGTTTTCCGTACATGTTTTTCATCTTGATCACATCAAATAACTCACAGAGAGCTTCATTTTCGTCAGACAGCAAATCAAAGGGAAAGGCCTGTTTACATTTAAAGTTCTCATGGGATCGCAGGGTATCTCGTGAAATACCCAATATGATAGTATTTAAGGCTGCAAATTTCTCAATGTGGTCTCTAAAAGATTGGCCTTCAAGTGTGCATCCTGGCGTGCTATCTTTTGGATAAAAGTACAACAGGACAAAACGACCTTGAAGCTCACTTAGCTTAATCGTTTTATCACCGGTCGATGAGGCTTCAAAATCGGGTACGGCAGTTCCAATCGTTATTGATGTCATAATATAATTAGCGTTTTACAGGTTCAAGAATTGCATCAATATTCAATTGATCGCAAAAGTCTAAAAATTCCTCCCTCAGGGATAACAGCGACAAAGAGGAGGGGACAAGTATTATAAATTTCGTAGAAAATACTGCCGATTGAATATAGGCGGCTTGATAGGAGCTGCCTGTGATTTCTTCAATCGCCACATCGCGGTCAAACAAAAATGAGGTGATAGATTCTACAATGCTTTCTTTGTCCAGGGATATGGTTTCTAAAGAGTAAGGGATGCAATCTTTGTTTTTGTCCTTATCTTTTTGATCGGGTCTTAAGGTATGAATTTTTATTTCTATACGTTTCTGGATACTATCTAAAGTGTTTTCAACTTTTGCAATTTGATTCCAATTACCTTGTATTAGTAAATAGGCAGCTGTGGATTGGCCTAATTGAGAGGACCTTATTTCTAAAATATTGCAGTTGCAATCACGCACAACGGGTAATATTTCTCCAATAAAATTGGTCTGATTGATACCTAAAACTGTAATGGCTAGTTGCATTGTATTTTTTATAGTTAATTTTTAGAAAGTTTATCATCAAAATCAATAAAACTTTACCAACAATAAAGATTATTGGTATTAAAATAACAACATCCTATTAATATTAACATGTAAACCGTTGTGTAAACCTTCGGACTTGATTCCGTTTGTCAATGGTTATTTTATAAAGTTCAGATATGAGTAAAAAAAAGAAAGGTAGCCAGAATAAACTGTTCAATGATTTTAATGCGGAGTCAGATGATTTTGTCCTCGCTGATTTAAATACAACAGAGACTGATCAAGATCTTTCTCCAGTACCCTTATCCACATTTAATGATGATGAGGCGACTATTGATCGATTGCTGATTAATTCTAGTATCGAGCCGAAAGAAGACTATGCTGAGCAAGCACTATCTGATGAGGTGCTATTGATTGACGAAGTTGACGTAATCGATGATTTTTCAGACTCTGATCGCTTTGTGGTTGGACCCATTGAACATGAGGAAGAACCAAAAGTTGAGCTTAAAGACACCTTTAGCAACAATAATGCTGGGCTTAAGTTCGATAAAACAATTGAGGAATTGTACTTTAAAGATGAGGTAAAGCCTGAAGAAATCACTCCTGAAGCGGCGGTTAGAAAAATTAGAGTGTCTATTAATAAGAAGCCCGGGAAACCAGCAACACCCGAACCTAAAAAATTCAAGCCGTCTTTTTTTGGAAAAGAAAAAAAGGGCTTTAAGAGTGAAGAGGTTGGCGTTCAAATAAAAAATGCGGCTCCAATTAATTATGTGGCTTTAGGGCTCTGTTCTGCTGCTTTATTATTTGCTGTGTTTATAGTTTATGAAATCGTACACTTAGAGAGTCAAATTTCAAAGCTATCCAATATAACGTCCATTCTTGAAGAAGATGTCAGTGCACTGACTGAAAAGAGTTCAACGTTGGGTGTTTCAAACTCAGGAAGTAGCACTCTTGGAAATACCGGGCAGAAGAATACGCAGTTAATAACGCCTTCTGAGCCTTTAAACGAAGTTGAAGAGACGGCTAAACCTGATGTAAAAAAAAAGTTAACCGATCCCATCATCGAGAAGCCCATTAAAACCAGGGTAAAAAAAAATGAATTATCGGTTAATACAACGGTAAAGACTGTGTCATTAAATGAGCCACCCAAAAAAGTCAAAGAATTGTTGGTGGTAAATAAAAGTATACAGATCAGTCATGTGCCTCATAAAGTAAGCCATCATGAGTTACATAAAGCAGTTAAGCATGAATTACAAAAAACCAATAAGAAGCTGGCTTTAGAAAACAAAAAAGCTGTAAAACCTATTATTACAGGAGTACACAATCCTAAGCCCAAAGAACAGCCTGCTGGGCCAGAGTGGATGGTTAGTTTAATCGCTTATGAAGATGAGCGTTTCGCTAAAAGAAAAGCGTCGCGGTTAATCAATCAAGGGATTCCGGTTAAAGTCATCCCCATTCATGCTAATAAAGACAAATGGTATCAGCTTAAAGTCGGGGGCTTTAAAAATAAAGATAGTGCTGAATCCTATGCCAGTAAAGTAAAAAAATCACTTAAGCTAAACAAGGTTGCAGTAAGTGTTAAGTAAGTTGATCGATTGGATTTTTTAAGGCATCAGGTTGTTAAATTGATACTGTTTGTTTAGGCAATGGTCTAACCATTTCTGCAGAAAATAGTTTAATCGCCATTTATAGTTCATAATTTCACTGCTGAGCCCAGGATTCTTGTAGACTTTTGTCACATGAGCGCGATCTTCATCATTAAGCACTTCTGCCAGTTGAGCATCTAAATAAAGCCGTATTTGTACGGCTGGCTTCATAAGGCTATCGAGATTTCCGCTAAAACGATGACTCAGTTCGACGGTCATGGTATAGGGTGAGATAGCTATAATGGTCAGATGAAGATCGGCATTGTTTTTATGTGCGGCAATTCCGATTGCGGTATTTTTACAATTCAGCAAGTCAGGAATAAGCTTAAGCAGTTTTTGATAATTCGATTCGCAAATCTGTTCTAAACAATAGGATTTGTTGATGGGATTAACAAAACTCATCACTCGTTAATCTTCCTGATAACAGGCAGAAGCGCTGGCGGTTTCCCATAACACTACTTTAGCCACATTAAATCCCGCTACTTTTAAGTGTTGATAAATCATTTTGCTGAGTACTTCGGCGGTAGGGTGTTCATCAAGTGCCAGAAAACGTTCATTGTTCGCAATCAGCATCGGGATGATGGGGTCTGCTTTATGGAGCAAGAAGTTATGGTCAAGGATGTTATCTATATAGGCTTCTACGCACTCTTTAATATCAGCAAAATCACAGACCATGCCTTGGTCATTTAATTGGGCTTGCTGAACCGAAATGGATGCCTTAACACTATGACCATGTAAATTACGGCATTTTCCTGGGTGATTCATTAAGCGATGACCGTAACAAAAATAAACTTCTTTGGTGATTATAAACATTAGAGGGGAGTTAAGCGTTCTTTGAATTTTGTGATTCTACTATAAAAACAGCTATTAAGTTGATTCTCTGCTCTAAAAAACTGAAATTATTTAGAATTAATTAATAAATTTCTATAAAATCTACACTTTATATATAACTGCTCAAACTAAGTTGTCTCCATGGATCTAAAATTTCTCGATTTCGAACAACCCATCGCTGAATTAGAAGCGAAAATAAAAGAACTCCGTAATGTAGAGTTTGATAATAAAATAAATATTTCAAGCGCTCTTAAGCAGCTAGAGGATAGAAGCCAGGCCTTAACTGAATCCATTTTCAGTAATCTGACCGATTGGCAAATTTCTCAGTTATCAAGGCATCCTGGTCGTCCTTATACACTCGACTATGTTGAGCATATCTTTACCGATTTTCATGAATTGCACGGTGATAGGGCGTTTGCAGATGACCCGGCTATCGTCTGTGGTTTAGCCCGACTTGAAGGTCAACCGGTGATGGTTATTGGTCATCAAAAAGGTCGGGATACCAAAGAGAAAATTTATCGAAACTTTGGGATGCCCAGACCCGAGGGTTATCGTAAAGCCTTACGGGTTATGAAAATGGCTGAGCGTTTTAAAATGCCGGTTATTTGTTTAATTGACACACCGGGTGCTTACCCAGGGATTGGTGCTGAAGAGCGTGGTCAAAGTGAAGCGATTGCCAGAAATCTGTTTGAAATGGCAAAACTGAGAACACCGATTATATGTACTATTATTGGTGAAGGTGGGTCAGGTGGTGCTTTGGCTATTGGGGTGGGTGATCGTTTAATCATGCTTGAATACAGCACTTATTCGGTAATTTCACCTGAGGGCTGTGCTTCTATCTTGTGGAAAAGCCAGGAGAAGTCTCAATTAGCTGCTGAAGCAATGGGGATTACTTCAGATCGTATTCGTGAACAAGGCTTCCTTGATGAAGTGGTTAGAGAGCCTTTAGGTGGCGGGCATCGTGATTTTAAAGCGATTAGCTTAAATTTAAAAGAAGCGCTACTTCGTCATCTGGATGAATTAAAGCATCAGGATATCGAACAATTACTTAAAGTCCGTTATCAACGTATTATGGATTTTGGTACTTTTACTGAAGAAGCCGGGAAGTAAGTTAAAAGCGCAATAATAAACTGTTACTGTGTAGGGAATATTTTATTTTCAGATGTGGTTTTAGTCAGTATGACTAAAACCACGCAAGCTAATAAGCCAATCCTGATTTTTAAAGGGCTTATTCGTAACTATTAAAAACCTTCGTATTTTTTTGTTGATCAAAGCTGATGACTTGATAAGCGTCTTTAGCGCCAACTTCCATGCCGGGTGTGCCACGTGGCATTCCTGGAACACTCAGTCCTGCAATTTTTGCTTTAGACTTTAACAGCTTTTTAATGTCATTCGCGGGCACATGGCCTTCGACAACATAGCCATCCACGATGGCGGTATGGCACGAGGCAAGTGTTTCTGGAACGCCGTACTTTTCTTTGATGACATCCACATTTTCAGTAATAATATCTTTGATATTGAAGTTATTTTGTTTCATATGCTCAAGCCATCGGCCACAGCATTCGCAGGTAGGGCTTCTATAAACAACAATATCAATGGGCGCTTCTGCTTTTATGTTTTCGGCTTTAACAGCGGGATTAAAGGCTAATAACCCAATCAGTAGAATACTTTTTGATAGTTTCATAATGTCACTCTTCAGGTTGACTGTTGATGATAAGCAGGACTAAAGGTATGCACCGCATCAACCATGGCTTTAACATGGTCAGGATTAATGTCGGGCAAAATGCCATGTCCCAGATTAAATACATGACCAGAGCCATTACCGTATTTATGTAAGATGGATTTTACTTTCTCTACGATGACTTCGGGTTTGGCGTATAGGGCAACCGGATCCATATTTCCCTGTAACGCGACTTTATCGCCAACCCGAGCACGGGCAAGCTGTATATCGGTTTGCCAGTCTAATCCCAGGGCGTCATAACCCGCATCTGCCATTGTTTCCAACCACAGTCCGCCACCCTTACTAAATAAGATAGTGGGTACTTGTTGGCCGTCTACATTGGTTTTTAATAAGGCTCTAATCTGTTTGGCGTAGTATAAAGAAAACTCAATGTAATCTTCTGAAGTTAACATGCCGCCCCAGGTATCAAATAACATCACGGCTTGTGCGCCCGCTTCAATTTGTGCGTTTAAATAGGCAGCGACAGATTGCGCCAATTTATCTAACAGGGTGTGTAATAACTTGGGTTGTTCATACATTAAGCTTTTAACTTTTTGAAAGCTTTTGCTGCTGCCGCCTTCTACCATGTAAGTCGCCAAGGTCCAGGGACTCCCTGAAAAACCGATTAAAGGCACACTGCCCTGCAAAGATTTTCTGATTAAACTGACCGCATCAACGACATAGCGTAACTCTGCATGAGGATCAGGAATGGGTAACTTTTCAACATCCGCTGCTGTTTTAATGAGATTCTTGAATTTTGGGCCTTCACCTTCTGTAAAGTAAAGACCTAAACCCATTGCATCTGGAATGGTCAGGATGTCTGAAAATAGAATAGCGGCGTCAAAATCAAACCTGCGTAGGGGTTGCAGGGTAACTTCACAGGCAAGTTCGGGGTTAGTACACAGATTTAAAAAACTACCCGCCTGTTCTCTTACCTGTCTATATTCTGGTAAATATCGCCCTGCCTGTCTCATCATCCAGACAGGCGTACGATCAATCGGTTGTTTTAAAAGAGCTCTGATAAAAATGTCGTTTTTTAAAGCTGTCATTATGATGGTTTATTAAGGTTGATAAAATTCAGTTTATTATTTTGGGTTGTCTGACGGTGTTTCTTGCAGATGATTAGTGGCTGGGTCATCCAGTTTTGCGTTATGGGGCGTGCCTGTTAACCATTGTGTCATGAGGGCTAGTATAATTAACCCGATAACCGCTGCAATAAGTATTTTTAGTGATGAGTCAGTATTTTGGGGCGCAGTAGTCTCACCCCTTGTTAAGTCCGCAACTATTTTCCCAGGGATTCCATGACTTTGTAAGTAAGTAGCTTCAAGGTATTCATCATTAATTTCACTTAAAGCTAGTTGGGGTTGAGGTGATGAGGCTAAACCCTCTAAAAAGGTACTACATTGATCTTTTGTAAAAGGTTCTATTTCAATTAAAAAACCGTCATCAAGTGCATGATCCGAGCTTATTTTAGAATCCAGTTCATTGCTGCTTAAAACAAAAATAATCCGCAAAACCGGGTTATTTAATGTAGCTTCAATGAGTGTATTGATAAGTCCTGCTTCCAATTGATTGGCATCATCAATGATTAAAACAATTTGTCGGTTTTTGTTCTCAAACTGACGAAAAGCCGCCCTTAAATTTTTATAGTGGATGTGCGCTTTTTCTTGATTAATGATCTTCTGTAATTGGCCGAGAATCTTTTCAAAACTTAGGGTTGTATTGCCTTCAATCAAACAATACAACCACGATTCCTTATGATGCTTTTGTAAAATAGTGACAAACGTTGATTTTCCAATGCCTTTGGGTCCTGAAATAATCAATGCTTGCCGGGTGTTAAGCAACAAGTGATTGACTAACTCCAGTTGTCTTGTTATTTCTAGAGTTATCAGCGGAAGGCTAGATAGAGTTTTTTTTTGATAAATCAAGGGGAGCTACACGTGTATCAGATTAACTTCTACCATAGGTATCGAGTGTTTCAATTAATAACGCTTTATCGACGTTGGTAGGTAATGTCGCCTCACCCAGTTTTTTAAGTAAAATGAGTCTGATCTGTCCATCTATATTTTTCTTGTCAACCGCCATCAATTCTAAAAAGCGATTTGAGTCAAGATTCTTTGGTGGGTGGATCGGTAAATGACATTTTATAAATAGACTGATGATTCTATTAACATCCTGATCCGTTAGCCAGCCCTTTCTTCTGGATAGGTCTGCAGCTTGACAAGTACCGATAGCAACCGCTTCGCCATGCAGGTAAGTGCCATACCCTGAGCCGGTTTCAATGGCATGACCAAAGGTATGTCCTAAATTGAGGGTGGCTCTAATACCTGTTTCGTTCTCATCTTCTGAAACAATTTGGGCTTTATTAAGACAGGATTTCTCAATGGCGTAGGCCAGAGCTTTTTTGTCTCTGCGTAATAAGGCGTCAATGTTGTGTTCTAACCATTCGAAGAACTCAATATCACGAATTAATCCGTATTTGATGACTTCTGCCAAGCCAGCGGATAATTGCCTGTTATCTAGGGTATCAAGAACACTTGCATCTGCTATGACACACTGGGGTTGATAAAAAGCCCCGATCATATTTTTGCCTAAAGGGTGATTAACGCCGGTTTTTCCTCCTACAGAGGAATCAACCTGAGCCAATAACGTAGTGGGTATTTGTATAAATGCAATGCCTCGTTGGTAACAGGCAGCTGCAAAACCGCCCATGTCACCAATGACACCACCACCCAAGGCAATTAATGTTGAGTTGCGACTAAATTTTTTCGCTAAAAGCTGATCAAAGATTTTAGTGACATATTCCAGGGTTTTATACTGCTCGCCATCGGGTAGAATGACTTCTTCAACGATGTGAGAGCCTAATTGCTTTAAAATGGTATCTAAATACAATGGCGCAATGGTTTCATTAGTAATAATGACAACCTGTTTTGAGTTGATATGTTGCGCATACAGTTCTGGCTGATTTAATAAGCCTGAACCAATATAAATGGGGTAGCTACGATGCCCCAGTTCAACTAATAAATTTTTCATGATAATTAACGGTTCACTGCTTTATATTCTTCAAGAATATGACTGACAACTGCTTTGCTCTGCATAATGCCGGTGTCGATGATAAAGTCGGCACAAGACAGATAAAGATGTTCACGCTCAGCAAATAATGTTTCTATACGTTCTTTAGGATTTTCTGTTTTTAATAACGGACGTTGTGTATCTCTTCGGGTTCGTTCCAGAATCCGCTCAACTGAACATTGCAAATACACAATAAAGCCATTGTCCTTCAATAAACGACGGTTTTCTTCTCTTAGGATAGCTCCGCCACCTGTAGCCATGACAATACCTTTTAATTGGGTCAGTTGCTGAAGCATTTTTTGCTCGCGATCCCGAAAGCCTTCTTCTCCTTCAAATTCAAAGATGGTTGGAATATCAACGCCGGTACTTTCTTCGATGGCTTTATCGCTATCATAAAAAGGCAGGGCGAGTGATTTGGCTAACTGACGACCTATTGTGGTTTTTCCTGCGCCCATTAGGCCGACTAAATATATGTTCTCTGATTTTGTCATCAAAATACCGTGAGGGTTTAAAACTCCCGATTAATGGGGAGCTATAAAAAATTAACAACTCTATAGAGCTATCGTTTTGAAATAATTTTTATGTAACTATGCATTTAATCCAGCTATTATTTGCAGGGGCGGAATAAATAAGTATTCGATTGCAATCTATACAACTGTTCAAAAATGTGCTTATTATAAGGTTAAATTACTAAAATTTGGGAAGATTATGCCCGTTTTTATTATTAAGTAGAAACTATCAATTACTTGCAGCGTTATCCTTAATGATTTTTGGCGTGATAAAAATTAATAATTCCTTTTTGTCGTCTGTATTCGCTGTGCGTTTGAATAAAACGCCAATAAAGGGTAAGTCACCAAGAAAAGGCACCGAATTCTTTGTGTTGGTTTTTGTGCCTTCGAAAATACCACCCAGGACTACGGTTTCTCCATCCATTACCTGAACTGTCGTTTCTACTGCTCGTTTTGTCAAGGGAGGAGGCTGATTAAGTTGTTGTAGTGCATAATTGGGTTCATCCTTAGTAATATTCAAGGCCATCAAAATACTGCCGCTCGGGGTGATTTGAGGAAGTACATCCAGTTCCAATAAGGCGTCAATAAATTGAATATTGGCTGGAGTGTTAGCCGATGAGCCTGATTGATACGGTTCTTGTGTGCCTTGTTTGATTTTTGCATTGCAACGATCAGTTGTCATGACCCGTGGGTTTGACATGATTTCGCCTTTACCTTGATCCTGCAAGGCTGATAGTTCAAGATTCAGGACATAATCAGCTCCTTTTACTAAGGTCATGCCAAGTTGTCCATAAGGATTAGTAGCTGCAAGATCAACGAGTGCATCATTAACGATGCCTGTACCATTAATGCTGCCTGTGGTGCCTCCTAAGTTGTTGACTGATCCTAAGGCCCCAGAACTAGACCCGAATTTCACGTTATTTCCTGCGACTCCAAATCTGACGCCCAATTGCTTGGCAAAGGTATTGCTGGCAATCACGATTCTGGATTCGATCATAACCTGTCGAACAGGAACATCCAGTTTTTTAATGAGTTGTTTTGCTTCTTCCAGGCGTTTCGCAGTCTCACGAATGATGAGTGTATTCGTCCTGGCATCGACAACAACCGAACCTCTGGAGGAAAGAATTTTTAAATCATCGTGTTTAGCTGTTTTTATTTGGGGCTGGCTGATGGTAGGGTTAGTGTATCCATATTGGTTTGTGGAGGTATTGGGTATAGCATAAGTGTTATTTGATCCAGCCACATTTTTAGTGCCACAACTGCCAAATTGACCTGCATCAAGTCCATTTAATAAATTCCTGAAGCTTTCTGCCCGAGCGTAGTTAATTTTAATATATTCAGTAAGTAAAGGATCTAATTGTTCTAAAACTGATGAAGTTTCCTGCTGTTGTTCTTTGTATTCTTTTATCTTTCCTATAGGGGCAACCAAGATTACATTGCCGAACTCAAATTTTTCCAGGCCTTTGGTCATCATAATAAAATCAAGGGCTTCATCCCATGGCACCTCATTAAGTTTTAAGGCTATGGTTCCGGTCACATCATCTCCAGCCACCAGGTTTCGGTCGGTAAATTCAGCAAGAATTGCAATAGCGCTACGCACTTCGATGTCTTGAAAATTTAAAGATAAGGTATCACCCGAGTATTTTACTTGGGTGCTATCAATAGAGTGCTGAGATGTTAAGGGTATTTTGATGTTTTTCGTAGCTTTATGGCCGATGTTAATCTTTGGGTTTACCAGGTCCGCGTCAACATTGCTAATTTGAAATAACAATAAGAAAAAGCTTATTTGTATTAGATTATTTAAATATATTTTAATGTTGATAAGAGTAACGCCTTTTCTTAGAACTTGATTTATTAAAAATTATTCAATTAACGCTAGTGAGGTTTGATGTTCATGCCATTGGCCTGAATGATCTATCATCATTTCTGTTAATTCAATTTTATTGATGCTTATTTGGTTGATTTTCCCATAATCCTTGCCCAGGTAATTTCCGATATGAACTTTATAAATGAGTTTGTCCTCTGCTTTAATCAAGGCCCATAGGTTTGACTTGAACTTAATAGTGCCAACCATTTTTAAAATTTCAAGGGGGAATGATTCTAAAACTTCTTTCGGGCGTGACATATCAGGCTTGATGTTATTTTTGTTATCCTGAGCCTGGGCGGGCTTTAATGCTTTGAATGCCGCAAATGGAATAAACGGATTACGTAATCCTTTGGGATCAAAAAGATAAGATTTGATCGGCTTTACTTCAGGTAACGGTTTAATTGTACCCTTTTGTTCCGATTTGATTTGCTCAATATAGTGAGTTAAATCATAAAGGCTATTGTTTTCACAGCTTATTAATACAATTAAAAAAATAACATAAAGTGATGTGATTATGTAGTGATAGCTGTGAAAGAAAAATAGCTTTGACCGCAACACTATTTGATGGCCTCGGGTTTCTTTATGGCAGTAAGGTCAGGGGTTTCGTAATACGTTTTTACAATCGCACTCATTAGTAGCGTTTCATCAGCATTCTCTGGTGTAATTGTTATATCGTGTATGGTGACAATTCTGGGTAACGAGGCTAAGTCACTTATAAATAAGCCGAGTTCGTTATATTGACCGGTGACTTGAATATTAATGGGTAATTCGACATAAAACCCTTTGTTGATGGGTGGTCCAGGTTTGAATAGTTTAAACTTAAGGCCAGTGGATAGCCCCGTTTGAGAGATATCAATCAGTAGACTGGCGAGTTCTTCTTCTCGCGGCATTTGTTTAATGATTCTTTCCAGCGAGCTTTCAACTTCATTGAGTTGTTTTTGATAGGCTATTATATTGTTCGCCTTTTTTTGCTTTTTCACAAGGTCTTCTTTTAATAGGGGTTCTTGTATTTGTGCAAGTTGCAGGGATTGATATTGATCCAGGCTGTCAAAGTAAATTCCTATCGTTACAGTCACTACTCCTGTAGTAATAAGTGCGCAGGTTTTAACGGATAGTGACCAGGTATCTACAGTATAGAGGCTCCACTTAACGTCTGATAGCTTCATGGGTGGAATCATTCGGTAGTTGAATAGCTTCGGTTGTTTGGGTTGCGCTTAAAATAAAGTCACTCATTTGGTCAAGGTCGTTTATTTTTGGCGTTAGCTTATCCTGTGACTGAATGATTTTTAGCTTTGGAGTTTGCAGCCAGCTTGATGCCTGAATAGCACGCATAAATGTAGAGATTTTATTATTTGATTGGGATTTGCCTTCAAATAACAGATCTGTCCCTGTTTGGCTGAATTTTGTTAAATAGACGCCTTCGGGTATAAGCTTTGGAATTTCATTAACCAGATGAACGATTTCTGGGCGACTCGTTTGTAATTTCTCAATAACGTTTATTTTAGTGAGTAGCGAGTTTGTTTTTTCTTCAATTCTTTTAATATCAATAATTTTTTGATCGACAGCAGCAATTTCTTTGGAAATGATTTGATTTCTACTGGCCTGATAATCGTTGCTTGCTTTAAGGTAGGTGTGTATCAGTACTATTAGAATTATTCCTGTTAAGAAGGATAGCAGGAAAGTGTTAGCAAAGTTTTGCTGTCTGTTTTTAAAGCGCTCTTCTCGCCAAGGCAGTAAATTAATCCGGGTCATAACTCAAGGCTTCTTAATGCTAATCCACAATTAATCATCATGGCAGGAGCAATGCTATATAGTTTTTTACTGTTGATTTCTGGAGATAGGCTCATATTCATGAACGGGTTCGCGATATAAACAGGGGTTTCGATAGTTTCTTCGATTAACTTGTCTATATTTTGAATTGATGCACAGCCTCCTGCTAATACAATACAATCTACGCCTGTCGTGCTTGAAGAGATAAAAAATTGCAGCGAGCGTTGAGTTTGCCGAACCATAGATTGTTTGAACGGTGTTAGTACTTCAGCGTTGTAGGGGGCTGCTAGGACAGCTTGGTTTAGCTGTAAGTAGACGTCCTGATAAGAAAGTCCTAAATGCGTTTGTAGTTCTTCAATCAGTTGTTTACCTCCGAATTCTTGTTCATTGGTGTATAGAAAGCGACCATTGTGCAAAACATTTAAAACAGTGACTGTTGCACCTATGTCTAAAATAGCAACGGTTTTATTTTGTTTGGAGTTTATCACGTCCGCTAATAATGAAAATGCGTTTTCTATGGCAAATGTTTCAACATCCACGAGGCGTGTTTTTAAGCCTGCTTTTAATAACGCTTCAACACGATCATCAACATTTTCTCTTCTGGAGGCTACGAAGAGGACATCGATCATTTCAGGATTGTTTGTATTTAAGCCTTGGACTTCAAAATCGAAGTTAACCTCATTAAGAGAATAGGGTACGTATTGATCAGCTTCAATCAGGATTTGCTCTTCTATTTCAGCGTCATTTAAAGCGCTGGAGAGTGTAATAACTTTGGTGATGACAGCGGAGCCAGAAACCGCAACAGCGGCCTTTTTTTGTTTGGAGTGGGTCTGGATAAGTGCAGTTTTTATGGCGTCTGCGATAATGTCAGTATTTCCTGGGTTTGTTGACAAGTTTTGATTTAAAGGTACTACAGCAAAGCTTTCGACTTGATATCCATTGCCATTTTTACTTAATTCCAATGTTTTTACAGCCACTGAGCTGATATCAATACTAAGAACCTTTTTATGTTTCAGATCGAACAGACCCACATGATGTCCTTAGATTATCGATCATTAAAATATCGATGATCTTGTTATTTTGCCAATTTTCTTGGGTAGAAATCCTGACTTGCGGTTTTATAGCTTAGCATAGATGCAAAACAAATCGTACATCAGCAGTGACTCTAGGGCCAATGTACGGTTTGTTTAGGTTTAAAGATAACTAGAACTTAGTTGTCTTTATAACAGACAGAAGGTTAATAAGTCTGTATTACAGCGTTTATTATTTTCCGTATTTCTTGCGGAATTTATCAACACGACCTGCTGTGTCAACTACACGTTGTTTACCGGTAAAAAATGGATGGCATGAAGAACAAACTTCGATTTGCAAATCCTTACTTAATACTGAACCGGTCAAAAATGTATTACCGCAACCACAGGTTACCGTAATTTGTTTATATTCTGGATGAATTTCTGGTTTCATAGTACTTACACATTACCCACAAAGAGACTACATACATATTAAAGAACCCCGTATAATACTTATTTCATTAGCTTTTGGCAACCTTTGTTAATCTTATGCGCGTAATTACTTTAAATGTCAACGGAATCCGAGCAGCAGAACGTAAAGGTTTCTTTTCATGGATGAGCCAACAGGATGCCGATGTTATTTGCTTACAAGAAGTTAAAGCTCAACTACATCAACTCGATACTGACACTTTTTGCCCGGCCGATTATCACTGTTTTTATCATGATGCAGAAAAAAAGGGGTATAGCGGCGTTGCTATTTATACTAAAGCAGCACCGGACAAGATCATACCTGGCATTGGATGGGCTGACATAGACTCAGAAGGGCGTTTTATTGAGGCTCAGTTTGGTAACTTAAGTATCATTTCTCTTTATTTACCCTCGGGGTCTTCGGGTGAAGAAAGGCAGGCTTTCAAGTTTAGTTTTATGGATCGTTTCATGCCTTATCTGGAGTCCTGCTTAGCCTCTCGACGCGAATATATTATCTGTGGCGACTGGAATATTGCACATAAAGAAATTGATTTAAAGAATTGGCGAGGTAACAAAAAGAACTCTGGTTTTTTACCAGAAGAAAGAGCGTGGTTAGATCAGTTATTTTCTAAGGATTGGGTAGATGCTTTTAGGGTTCTTAATCAAGAGGGTGATCAATACACCTGGTGGTCAAATCGGGGGCAGGCCTGGGCAAAAAATGTTGGGTGGCGTATTGATTATCAGGTAGTCAGTGCGAATCTAAAAGATAAGCTTATTGCTACGGCTATCTATAAAGACGAGCGTTTTTCAGATCACGCGCCATTAATTATGGATTACGATTTGTAGGCTCATTCCAAGGTGCTATTTTTATTAACAGAAGCATACCTGGTATAGCGATTAAGAAGCAGAATATAAAAAATGTTTGCCAGCCGAGGTATTCAACCAGGTACCCCGTGGTTGCATTGGCAAAGGTACGTGGAATCGCCGAAAGACTGGTGAATAAGGCAAATTGGGTTGCGGTATACAATGGGTTCGTCGTATGCGCAATAAAAGCGACAAACGCAGTTGTACCCAATCCTACGCAAAGCGCTTCGATGCTAATGGCAATCGCTAAAGCGGGCAGATTATGACCTAAGCTAGCCAATCCGTAGAATCCCAAAATTGCAATCATTTGAAAGGCTCCAAAAAGCCATAAGGCGCGATTAATCCCTAGTTTAATCATCCAGATGCCGCCGAGTAAGCCACCAATAACACTGGGCCATAAGCCAGCATTCTTTGCAATCAAGCCTATTTCTGTTTTACTAAACCCTAAATCAAGATAAAACGGGGTTGCAAGTGCAGTAGCCATGCTATCACCCAATTTGTAAAGAAAGATAAAAGCTAGAATTAACCCGGCTGACTTTACACCATTACGATTAATAAATTCATGAAAAGGTTCTATGACGGCTGCTTTTAAGGTTTTTGGTAAACCGTTCGATAATTCAGGTTCGCTAACGAATAAAGTCATTGCAATGCCGGGCAGCATAAACAAAGCCGTGATGACAAACACAGTGTTCCAGGGTAAGTGGTCCGCTAAAATAAGGGATAAGGAGCCAGGCACCAGGCCAGCGATTTTGTAAGCGTTAACATGAATCGAATTGCCTAGACCTAATTCTGCATCCTTGAGCAATTCTCTTCGATAGGCATCTAAAACAATATCTTGTGAGGCACTAAAAAAGGCTGTAGCCCCTGCAAGAGCGATAATGAACCCTAAGTCCAGGGTAGGGCGCAAGAACCCGAATACTGGGATTGTCAGTAATAAAGCGAATTGTGAAATAATCAGCCAGCCGCGCCGACGTCCTAATGGTGGACTGAATCTGTCAAAGAAAGGGGCCCATAGAAATTTCCAAGTAAAGGGCAATTGAATCAGGGCAAATAAACCAATCGCTTTTAAATCCAGGCCATTAGAACGTAACCAGGCGGGTAATAACGCAATAAGAATATACAGCGGCAAGCCAGAGCTAAAGCCGGTTAATATACAAATAAGCATCCGTTTATTGAATAATATCTGCTTAATATTTGTATTTTCTATCAAGGTAGTCTCATGGAGCGTGAAGTGGATCTCAGAAGCGTGCGTCGTAACTGTGTACGACGCACTAACAAGATTTATTAGCCGTTGATCAGGTAGTGAACAAAGATACTTGCCGCATAACCACCCGCGATAGCTGGTGTCCATTTTAAATGGCTGAAGAAAGTATATTTGTGGTTAGATTGGCCCATTAAAGCAACACCTGCCGCAGAACCTACTGAAAGTAAAGATCCACCAACGCCCGCAGTTAATGTGACTAATAACCATTGGTATAAATCCATATCCAGATTCATGTTCAATACCGCAAACATAACTGGAATGTTATCAACGATTGCTGAGATAACACCGACTAAAATGTTAGCAGTGGTTGCGCCTAAACCGTCATACATCGCACCTGATAATAACTCAAGATAACCAATGTAACCTAAGCCACCCACTGCGAAAACAACACCAAAGAAGAATAATAAAGTGTCCCATTCAGCCTGTTTAACTTTGTTAAATACATCGAACCCAGCCTCGCCTTCAGCACGATGGTTCTTTTTAAGATAAAATCCGTACAACATCAATACAGAAAGCCCCACCATCATACCCATAAACGGCGGTAAATGTAGGCCTTGTTTAAAGCTTACAGCTGTAACAATGGTTAATAAGAACAAACCACAAATTTGCAGGCCACCATATTTTAATTTTACGGCTTCTTCATTGGTTACTAAAGGTTGTTCATCAGGGACTGCGAAATACATAACGGCTGCCGGTACGCCATAGTTAACCGCCGAAGGGATGAATAACTTAAAGAAATCAAAGAATTCTGCATAGCCAGCTTGCCATACCATCAAGGTAGTAATATCACCAAATGGACAGAAAGCACCACCCGCATTAGCAGCAACAACCAGGTTAACGAAGCCGATACTGACGAATTTTTCATTATCAGCACCAACAGCCATAACAACGGCACCAACTAATAATGCAGCAGTCAGGTTATCAGCCACTGCCGATAAGAAGAATGTAATGATACCGGTAATTAAAAATAATTTACGATAACCAAATTGTTTTCTTACCATCCATGAACGCAATGCTTCAAACACATTTCTTTCGGCCATTGAGTTGATATAAGTCATCGCTACTAATAAAAATAGCATTAACTCAGCATATTCTTTCAGGTTGTACTCGAAAGCTTCATGCATGTCCTCAACTGAAACACCTTTTTGCGACGCTAAAATAGCAGCGTGTGCCCAGATAATGCCAGCAGCAAGAATAACGGGTTTAGATTTACGCATATGCGTAAATTCTTCGGTCATAACAAAACCGTACGCGATCAGGAATATTAGAACAGTATAGATACCCCGTTCAGTTCCTGTCATTCCAAGGCTTTCAAAGCCGCCTGCCATTGCCATTTGCGGCACTAGCAATATCGATAACAAAATTAATAAAAATCGCACAAAAATATCCCCCTACTTAGCTCTATAGTTATTAAACACAACAAATTTTAATGGTTAATAATATCATCAACTAATAAATTTTGTCATTTTATGACTCACAGTATATTATTATCCGCCTAGACTATTAGCCAGAAAGAATTTTAATCGCTCATTTATGTATCAGTATACCGAAACCGACCAAACGCTTGTTGATGAACGCGTAGCCCAATTCAAAAGGCAAACCGAGCAGTATTTAAAAGGTGAGCTTACCGAAGATCAATTTCGTGCTCTTCGCTTAAGAAATGGACTTTATGTTCAGACTCATGCGCCTTTACTGCGAGTTGCTGGACCGTATGGCTTGCTTAATTCAAAACAAGTAAGAAAATTAGCGTATATAGCGCGTCACTATGACAAAAACTATTGTCATTTTACCACTCGTCAAAATATCCAATTCAATTGGCCCAAGCTGGAGTTAGTCCCAGAGATTCTGGCTGAATTAGCCAGTGTACAAATGCACGCTATTCAAACGAGCGGAAATTGTATGAGAAATACAACCACCGATCATTTAGCCGGTGTGTGTGTAGACGAAATTGAAGATCCACGGCCTTATTGTGAGATTATCCGTCAATGGACTACGTTACATCCAGAGTTTGATTATTTGCCCCGTAAATTCAAAATAGCAGTAAGTGGCGCTTTGCATGACAGAGCAGCAACACAGTTTCATGATATCGGCCTACATTTAGTCAAAAATGATGCTGGAGAGATAGGTTTCAGAGTGTTAGTGGGGGGCGGCTTAGGGCGTACTCCTATCATTGGACAGGTCATTAAGCCTTTCCTTGAAAAGAAACATTTACTTTCGTACCTTGAGGCTATCCTTCGGATTTATAATCTTTTTGGCCGTCGTGATAATAAATATAAAGCCCGCATCAAAATTCTGGTTAAAGAATCGGGTTTAGATCATTTCTCAGATCGGGTTGAGAAAGAATGGTTGTTATTACGTGATGCCAATGAGTTAAGTGCTGAGCGCATAGAGGCTATGAAACTTGAGTTTACGCCGCCTGCTTATGATCTTGACGCAGCCAGTGACACAAGCTTTGAAGCACACAAAGCTGCCAATAAAGCCTTTGCAACCTGGGTAGACCATAATACCGCCGCACATAAAGTGCCAGGTTATAAAGCGGTGTTCCTGTCATTGAAGGCGCCAGATTCACCTCCAGGTGATATGACTGACGTACAACTGGATGCGGTAGCTGATCTTTCTGATCAATACAGTTTTGGTGAAGTGAGGGTGACTCATAGACAGAATTTAATATTGGCCGACATTAAACAAGCCGATTTATTGGCTTTGTGGCAACAATTGGACTCATTGAAGCTGGCAACGCCAAACATTGGAACAGCTACAGACATGATTTGTTGCCCTGGACTGGATTTTTGTTCATTAGCCAATGCCGGCTCAATCGGTATCGCTAAAGAAATCAATGAAGCCCTGGATGACATGGACTACATTCATGATATTGGTGATATCAAAATCAATATGTCAGGCTGCATGAATGGCTGTGCGCATCAAAGTGTGGGGCATATCGGAATCTTGGGTGTCGATAAAAAAGGTGCCGAATGGTATCAAATCACCTTGGGTGGTTCGTCTGAAAATACAGCGGCAATTGGTGAACGATTAGGACCTTCTGTTGCAAAAGACCAGATAACCAGAGCGATAGTTGATATTCTGGATGTCTACATTAAAAACCGCCTGGAAGATGAATCTTTCCTGGATATGGTCAACCGTGTTGGCATTACACCGTTTAAAGAGCAAGTTTATGCAACTAGTTAAAGATAAAGAAATTGTTAATGATACCTGGCGCTATGTGCCTGAAGACGCTGACTTGGGAGAAGGCGATATCACCGTGTCCCTGGCGCGGTGGAAGAGTGATCAGCAGAGCCTGCTTAATCACAAGGGTAAAGTGGGCTTAAGACTACTCCCCTCTGACGGGGTTGATAGTATTGTCGATGATTTAGACAATATCCAGCTTATTGAGTTAGAGTTTCCTGACTTTGCAGACGGTCGTTTATTCTCACACGCCTGGCTGTTAAGAAGTCGTTATAACTATCATAAAGAAATTAGAGCGATTGGCCACTATATTCCTGATCAGGTTTTCTATTTGTCACGCGTCGGTGTCAATGCGTTTTTACCGGCTAAGAGTTCAGATCTTCCATTTGTTCTGGCTAATTTGAATGACTTTACAGTTAAGTATCAGAACTCGGTTAATTAAATGCGTATTAAGAACTAGTTCGCAAATGATTTCAAAATAACATTGCTAAGGCCAACTTTCTAATTACATGTACTATTAATCCATTATATGTTTGAACGATGTCAGCAAATTTCAATATTTATATTGTCTTAACCATTTTGTAGCGATCCATTTTTCTCCTTTAAAAACAGGTGCTCCACCATGTAAAGTTAATGGTTCAACTTGCCCTTGATTATTTATGTTAGAAAAAAACAAAATAGCCCCTTTCTTAGGAAACACTTTCAAGCCTAATTCAGGGAATATTGTTTCACCACCCTGTTCAACATTATTAAGATACATCACAAGTGTGGCCACACGTTGGCCACCTTGCATCATATGTTTTTGTCCACCTAAAGTATTTTCATCGAAATAATCAAAATGTGGTCGATACTCAGCACCTATTTTATAATGCAAAACCTGAATGCCTTCACCATGATCAATAGGATAATTAGTAAGTAGATTAATTCTTGATTCAATCGATTCAATAAGTGGTGTCTCACAGCGTGAGAAATACATCCCATGACTACTTCTATGAAGATGCAGTTGATTTTCTAGTGAATGTACGCTAACAACCTCTGAAGGAGCAAGGCGACTGAGTGATTCACTCATAATAGCGTCACATTCATAATCACTTAAAAAATTATCAATGATAACAATATCTGGTTTACTGATACGCATTGAAACTTTAATGTTTGAATCAGCAATTCTTAGATAATTAATTTCAGGAATGGAGCAAACACCGCGAGCAAAGCAATTTGTTTCAATACCAGTATTCATACTGTTATGGATAGCGTTAATTGAAAACTGCCTATCAAATCCATTTTGAACCATTAAATCAACAAGAGAGGTAGCACTACACTGTAAGGATAGATTTTCTACAATCCAATCTTGCCAATCCTTATCTAATATCATCACAAAGAATTTCTATGTTATACATATTTTATAAATATTACTTAATTAAATTTCTGTTCATATACATAACTTATGGATGCATTTAAACAAACGACACCAAAGTTCCATAGGATTTTTTCAGCACCCTAGCCTGGTGTTTACTTATGATAAATTAACGGAAACCTGTTTGCGTCCAGCTTTTTTAGCTTGAAAAAGTGCAGCATTGGCCTTTTGCAATAAATTATCAACTGTGTCTTGGTGGGTAGCCATAATTCGCGCCAGTGCTCCGGCCGTTTATCCCTTTCAAAGGAAAGGTCTATATTGGCTATTGTCAGACTGCATAAATCTTCATGCGAATAACCGAGTTTAGAGCAGGATAGTCTATTAACTTCCAGGATATTAGCATCTTTGTCAATCCAAAATAGTTGTTCTCCTATTTTATCAGGACCTGACTCTCGAAAGCGCATCATTTCTTCGATTTTTTTGTTTTCGCTGACATCCGTCAGTAAACCACTCCATAAGATACCCCCATCATCTTGCCGTTGGGGAGTGGCGAGGCCATGAATCCATTTAACATGACCACTTCGGGTTGGTAGTCCCTACAAATCAATGCAGGTGGTAATAATTTCCGATATTTGACATAGTGCAGCGCCAACCTTTACAGTACTTATGGCATGGATCACCTCCCACCCCACTTTAAATTATTTTGTCCAAGACGCGACTGTCCTTGCTACCAATCTTTAGATAACCACATAACCAAAGACGGCACCTACACAACACAGAATGACGGTGTGGTTCGACAAATG
>CAIPPE010000273.1 GCA_903866825.1 uncultured Methylococcaceae bacterium | reverse complement strand
GTGGTTCCACCGCTTTGGGTGTTAAGCGGTGAGGCAGTATTAATCACATTACCCGAATAACTGCTTAGATTATTAACCGTTTGCATCATGTGCGCACGTTGATATTCAAAGCCTGATGAAAATGACAGATTCTTGTTACCAAAAAACTCCTCATTGTTAAATTGAGACTTTAACCCAACCCAGCCAGACCCTGTCCAGTGCGTTCTTAAGCCTGCCTGGCCACCTGCCTGATTATATTTGGGATCAGCAGGGTTATAATTTGAGGAAAGCGTTGTATCATTAAGAATGTCAAAATAACTGACATTCGTATTGTTATACCAGTTGCCAAAAACACGACCATTCAAACCCCAGCCCAAAGTGACCGTCTGGCGATTTTGTTGGCTAGCACCCCAAGAGGTATTACTGGTTAACTTATCCCCAGCCGCACTATAGCCAGTCAACTGCGAACCCCAAACTGTCTGACCTGCTGAATTGGTTAAGAATGATTGGCCGATATGCGTTACATCCAAATCTTCAAAGGCTGCCGTGATTGAGGTTTTAAGCTCTGGATTAATGTCATAACCTCCTTTCCATTTATAAAGATTATCAATTGAATGATAAACGCCATCACTACCAATTTGTAGCATCGGTGTACCCGCAGGCCCACCCGTACCATTACCTTTAGGATTTATTTCTGCTAATGCCCCAAAGGTTGGATTTTTAGCAACCGCTCCGGTGGCTGGCGTTAACCCTGTGACTACCGTTGGCGTCATTGGTTGCCCTTCATTTTCTAAATGGTTATATGAAAAAAAGGTACTAAAATCGCCAAACTTATCACCATAAGAACCAAAGGTCTTAAAGCCTTGCAAATTAACATTGGTTCCCATGGAATTATAAGGCTGCAACATATAGGTTGCTTCGGTATACACTTCGCGCTTTTGTGGCATTACAGTATTAAAATTAATAACACCGCCCATTGCATTACCACTGTATTCTGCGGAAAAGGGCCCACCGATTACTTCTACCGATTTAATTTCACCCGGCCCGATCAAACCCCAACGAGGAGCGCCGTTATAACTGGATTGCAAAGGGTTCCAGATAGGCATCCCATCCATAAACACCATCACTCGCCCGCCTTGATAAGCACTTGAACCCCGCATACCAACAGGGGCATTGGGATCGCCAATGTAACGCTGACGAGCAAAAATACCGGACTCATATTTAACTGAGTCAGCCGTGGTCACTGCATTGGTTTTGTCAATATCGGCTTTTCTTACCTTGGTACTGGGTGCAGAAATATTCGTTTTTGAAGGTGTCGGAAGAGGACTGTCCCCTTTATCAGTACCCGTTACCACCATATCCTCCAGGGTTGTTTTAGACTCGGTTGACTTTGTTTTAGTTGGTATTTTCTTGCCAGGAAAATTCTTTGAATCAACGACTGGTTTTTTATCTGTGGCTGCATAAGCCATTGGCGTAGCGACTATCAGCAAACCAATTAAAGCAACCCTTGAATTGAGTGGGAAAGGTGGCGTTTTGTATCTCATAATTTAATGTGTTGTTTTTATGTTAAAAGAAGCTGCTCTTCATTTACTCCTGTTTGAGCAACCGGCATGAACGAGCTAAAAGCAAAGAATACGCCAACATAAAAAAACAAGTCATTTACCCTATAGATTACTGACACTTAATTTAAAGATCCTCAATGTCACTTTACCCGACATCAAATAAAACTATGTTATATGCCTTATTTTTTCTTAAAAGTGTGTCATATGCCACACTTTCAGATATATGAATATCTATCAAACTTACCCTAAACCCCCGTCTATCAAGCCACATATCGAATTGGTATCAAAGTTGCATTATTCACGAAACACGTTACTCAACTAAACATAAAAAAGAGTAACTTACTTTTAATAGCTGAATAGAAAACGAGACCATGACCGAGACAACTCCTCCATTTCCACTTAACTCACGACACGCATTAATTTGCTTACTTCTGGTAGCCTCGACAACAACTCTGGCAGCCCCTCAAAACGTAAATACGGCATCAAAAAAAGTGGCCAGCCAGGATGAAGAACCGATTACCCTAGAACCGATGGAAGTCACCTCTGCCAGTGTCGGTCGCGGCAGTAAAGTTGAAAATATGGACGTCAGCACTACCGTGTTATCCAGAGAACAGATTCAGCATAGCCCTGAGTTAACCCTGGACGCCATACTCAGCCAGCAAATGGGCGTCATTATTCCCAATGTCCCTCAAAACCAGAACGATCCTACCGGTGCAACCGTCTCTATGCGTGGTAGTGCCGGTGGTGAAAAAGTATTGGTAATGGTTGATGGGGTTCCTATGAATGACGGCTATTTTAGAACCATTGACTGGAGTCAAATACCCAAGGACACCATTGATAAAGTCGAAATTATTCGCGGTGGTGGCGGTGCTGCATTGTGGGGTAACTTAGCGATGGGGGGGGTGATTAACATTATTACTAAAGCGCCTGTGGCAGGCGAAAAACGGGTCGGTTTTGCCTACGGCAATCTCAACACCAAAGTAGGTGATGCAGCAATGACCGTCTTTAGTAATGACAAGATACAATCCGGCTTTAATTTTAACGTCATCGAAAGTGATGGTTACAATACTTCACCAAAGTTTGATCAGGTGACGCCCAATCTGGTGAGTTCGGCCACGCGTACCCATAATGGCTTATGGTCAACTTATTTTACGCCTAATGAACATTCCAAATATTTCTTTAAACTCGCAGGCAGCGAATTACTACAGGATCAAATCACTTATTCTTCAGCGAATAACCAGTGGTATAAGCTGGATGTACGGAGTGGCGGTAAAACCGATTATTCTAAAACAGGCAGCTTTAATTTCACCGGCTTTTATGATTATTCACAAATGAATAAAGCGAACGGGGCTTTAATCAATATCACCCCAGGTAAAGGTCCATCCTTCACCACGCAAACGGGTGGGGCAATTAACCTGCTCACCGGGGCAAATGTTGCTACTTCGGGGGTTATTTCAGGACAAATTGAATCCATGAATTATAGTTCTTATGGTGCCAGTGGTTATATTGAAGACCGCTTGTCTTTAAACAACTGGGGTTCCATCGATGACATCAAGCTGGGTCTTGATGTGCGGGGTGTAACAACTTTGGATGCCAATAACCTGTATGCGCAAAATGGCACAAAAGCCAGCAGTTCCGGAAAATTTAGTACCGACACTGCACTTTTAAATTCTGCTTCACAATTTGCTACCTATAATATGCAAGGCCAAACGTTATTTGAAGGCGTCTTTGCTCAAGGTACTTATAAACCTAAAGGCATTCCACTGGAAGCCACTTTAGGTTTAAGAGAAGATTTATGGCAAGCCATTGCCGCCAAGCAATCTGAAATCTATTTAACAAACCCTGCGATTGCGGCCCTGTCTCCCGCCTCAAACGCTTACCAATCGCCTGGCAATCAGACTTTTAATCAAATTGATCCTCGCTTTGGATTAAAATACAGCTTCGATTCGGGCATCGACCTACGCAGTGCGGTCTATAGAAACTTTGCCGCGCCCGGTATGAACCAGCTCTATCGGACTTATGCGAGTGCTTCCAGTGCGGCGCTGGGCAATGCGAGTCTGGTCCCAGAAACCTCTTTTGGACAAGAAGTGGGCATTGACTTTAAAGGTAAAAATGTAAAAACCACCTTCACAGCTTACCACTCACAGATTGACAACTACATTAACGCAACCTCTATTTGTGCCGCTTCCGGAGGAGCTCAAACCTGTAATGCAGGCGTTCTAAGCAGCATGGGGCTTGCGAATACACCTTATACAGGTGTCACCAAAAACCTTAACATTGGTTCAGTAACCACCGAAGGCGCTGAGCTTTTTGGACAATGGAATGCCTTAGACACCTTACAGGTCAATGCCAGTGCCATTTATACTCATGCTGTTTTGGATAACTTTAACAGTACCACAGCGGCAATGAATACCGCGATATTAAAAACAGCCGGAAATCAGCCTTTACTGTATACAGGAAGGCAGTTACCCAACATTCCCATCATGATGTTTACCCAAGGCGGTAGCTGGAACATCAGACCCGACTTAACCTTCGGCTGGGCGATAAAAACCTGGCCGACCTACCCTGCCAGTACCTTGAATGTTGCCACCGTTAATGGCAATGGCAAAAATAACGGTGCAGCAACGACTGCAGACTTGCACCTGAGTTACCGACCTCTCAAAATGCTTGAACTCTATATGAACGTACAAAATATCGCAGACGCCTACTACAACTCCCAAGTGAGTACGACCAGCTCAGGCGCATCGGTTTTGGGTATGCCACGTACCTATCTGGGAGGCTTTAAGCTCAGCTTCTAATCTTGCAAAGGCAACTTCAGCCGGCTGGGTTATGCAACGTAATCCAGCTTTTTCTTTTTCAACCCTTGGGATGTCGATTAATAAGCTTATAATAACGAGTCATTAAAACACTATTAACTCAGCTCTTCTTATAGGCCAAGTAAAAATCGCTTTATTTATTGACAGCTCAGACCTTTATTTACTAATTTACATGTCAACAACTCATCCTATTTACTCCGATTTTAATAGAGTCATGTTCAACCCGCTGGCAAACCAGAAAAAATCATCTTTTGTCGCTACCGGGCTGTTGATCGGTGTGGTTTGTCTTCATCTTGGTTTAGCGTGGTATCTCTTAAACGCACCGATCGAAACACCCAAACCGGATACTGTGATTATGGAAGTAGTGATGCAAAAATCTGCTCCGGTAATCAAACCTGCAGCGCCTGTACCCGCCCTTGAACCACCCAAGCCTATGGTCAAAAAGGAACCTGAAAAGCCTAAGCCGGTGATCAAGCCTAAGCCAATAGTGAAACCGGTTGTTGTTAAAAAGCCTGAGCCGGTAATAAAAGAAATGGCGTCTATGCCCAGCTTTTCGCCCGCTCCTCCGGCGCCACCTGCCCCAGCCCCTGCGGTAACCTCGACGGCAACCAGCGCGTCTAATGCTCCTAAGACCATTGGACCTAGCAATGACGCACCCACAGTGAGTTCTGGCGTTGTGGCATTATTTCGGGTCCCACCTGAATATCCTACGCGAGCAGCTAATCGCCATATTGAAGGCTGGGTGAAAGTCGAATTTACCGTGCAAACAGATGGCTCAGTGGATAATGCGGTGGTGATTAGCGCAGAACCCGAAGAGATTTTTGATGAGGCTGCACTCACCGCTATCAGCAAGTGGCGGTTTAAAGAAAAAATAGTCAATGGCGTGGCTGTAACTCAACGAGCCGTACAAAAACTGCAATTTAAACTAGAACACTAATTTTATAACTATTTATTAACTAGGATATTTACCGAATGCCTGAACATATTTCCCCCCAGCTTATTATTGATGCCACAGAATTTACCTTACTGGTTTTTTCAGTGTTAACCTGGACGCTCATTTTCTTTAAAATCTGGCAGTTTGCTAATAACAGCCGTTGCAATAAACGGTTTGAAGACGCCTTCTGGAGCTTATCCAGTTTAAAGCAGCTTAAGAACCTGTCACCCAATCTAGCCAAAGGATCGGAAGCCCGACTGGCTTATGTCGGCACAACCTGGATTGAAGAGCATCAAAGCGCAAAGGGAAATCTACTTAAACACAATGGCGACTCGGCAGAATTGCTTGAACAGGCCATGCGTGTACAGTTACAGCAAGAACAGCATCGTATGGAAGGTGGCTTAACCATACTGGCCAGTATCGGTAGTACTGCACCTTTTGTCGGCTTATTTGGTACTGTGCTGGGTATTATGCATGCGATGCATGAAATTACTGCGAGTGGCTCAACCAGTTTAGATGTTGTGGCAGGGCCGATTGGTGATGCGCTTGTAGCCACAGCGATTGGTATTGCCGTAGCTGTACCTGCAGTATTGGCCTACAACTTTGCTTTGCGCCGCGTTAAAATCCAGCGTTCTTATTTGGATAACTTTGTCGCCAGCTTCTTATCCGTTGCTTTAAACACTAAAAACGAGCAGGCTTAAATCATGGCTTTTAAACCCCAATCAGAAGAAGAAAGCGCTCTAAGCGACATTAACGTCACGCCTTTAGTGGACGTAATGCTGGTGCTGGTTATCATTTTATTGGTAACCGCGCCATTGTTAACGCAATCGGTACATGTTTCCCTACCCAAAACAACTCAAACTACCGCTGATGTAAAAGAGCAACCTTTACAACTCGGGGTTGATGCCCAAGGTGTCATCACCATTAACAAAATCCCGATGGCGGATCTGCCAGCACTTGAATCAGCGTTAAAGTCTGAAATTGAAAAGAACCCTGAAATCGGCGTGCATTTATATGCTGATAAAACAGTTGTTTATGAGAAACTGGCCGAGGTCATGGCCACCGTCCAACATGCGGGCATAACCAAGCTGGCGTTTGTGACTCTGGAGAATTAAATGGACTGTCAAACGACAGCAGCAATTTCACAGTAATAAAATCTCCCCTAACCCCTCTTTGCCAAAGAGGGGGAACTGAATGGTTATACTTAATGTGTTTGAACTAACAAAACTTATCCTTACTCACGAACCCGAATCAGGTCGTGACAACTTTTACAGGTGGCTCCCAGCTTACCGAACTGACTTTTAATAGCAGCCACATCACCTGTTTCAGCAACCACTTTAAGCTCATCCGTTTCTTTAATTAAACGGGCATTAATTTCTTTAACTTCATCCTGCTTCTGAAAATAATCCGCTTTCAAGCGGGTCGGTTTCCAACCGGTTCCTTTATCAGTACCTACGCCATAAAGCTCTTCCAGTAAATTTGAATGGGCGAGTGCTGACAGGGTATTGGCGGCCGCAATAATTTGATCTTTATTGTATGTTTCTGGGTGATCTACAATTTGATTTTTGATTTTACCTGTATTCCAGCCCATGACGGCATAGGTGGATTGACGAATCCTGATTTGATCTTCTATTGGATTTGCGAGAACAACTGAAGATACCAGCACACAACTTAAACTCCACACGTATCTTAATTTCATCATAGTATTTATTTTAGCCTCGTTGAGATTTATAAGGATTGTAATGTAAATTAATCGGTTATTAATCCACTCCAAATTACCCAGACAATTGTCAAGGCAATATATATAGCTATTATTAAGTGCCGAATACTGCAGGAACCCACTGAACCCACAATCTGATCAGATCTCAATAATTTGTTACCTGTAACCATAGGCAGTATTAAATTATTTTTCTTGATCAGGAGATAATAAAATATCGCGCCGACATGTAAACCAACCAGCACCAATAAAATAGTAACCAGCCATCCATGCCAACCACTTAAACTGTCACTTGAGCTTTTATCAACAAGATGAAATAGCGGGCCATTAAATGCAATGTCATCATTTGCAAATAAACCTGTCACGACTAGAGCTATCAATACCAATAGCAGCGCAAAAATTGATAAAGCTCCGAGAGGATTATGACCGACACCATGCCAATCTCCTCTAAAATAGGCTGTTAGCCGTTCAGGTGTAGGAAAGAAATTAACAAACCTAACATAGTGAGTACCTAAAAACCCCCATAGCACTCGAAAAATCAACAAACCCAGGATGAGGGCACCCAACAGACTATGCAATTCTGTTAATGAGCCGCCAAGTTCACCCGTGATATAAGCACCAACCACTGACAGAACCAATAACCAATGGAATAAGCGTAACGGCCAATCCCAAACCATCTGTTGAATTACTTTCATGGCAAGCGTCCAAATGACAAAAGTGATTAATGAAGTTTGTAGTACATATTATACCTGCTAAAACCCCCTATTTGTTAGTAGGATCAATAGTTAAAGTTAATTTAGGGTTGCTTTGACGGCACCGATTCATTTTCCTGATTCACCTGTTTATCTGTCTGATTTAACTTTGCAAACTCACCCAGGTATTCTATTTTTGCAGTCTCATGCAAGTACTTAATGAGTGCTTCAGATTCTTTCTTGCGCTCTTGATTATTCAAGAAAGCTTCTATTAATGAAGCAGCTTTTGTTTTATCTGTCGGGCTTTCTTTTGTTGATAATATTCCCTCAATGAGCACTCCATTTTCACTGATTACCTTGATAAAATGACCGTGAGGTAATGCAGAAAGCAGAAGCAAGCGATCCATAGGCAACTGTTCAGCGGTCAGAGTTGACTGATTAACATTAAAAGGGACATTTTGTGCTTCCAAATGATGCTCTAATGTATTCACATCATCAGTGGAGTCAATAATTTTATCTATCTTTGATTGACTTCCTGACTTACTATCAATAAACAGTTCTTTCAACTGAAAGATTTTACGCTTCTCAAACAGCTCAGGATGGGCATTATAAAACGCCTCAATCTCTTGGGAGTTGGCTTTTTTTACACTGTTCATTTTCCGTTGTAGCCACTCTTCGGTTAATATTTTGCGTTTAGCAGCTTCCAGTGCCATCATGACACCCGCATCACGCTCCAATTTATCTGCTTTGGCCTGTTGCAAAATAAGAGACTGATCAATCAAATGCCCTAATAATTGGGGCATGGCCTGTTTACCTTGCTTATCACGTACTAAACCAGCTTGATGCAAAGCATCCTCTAATTGATAGATTGTTATTTCCTCATCATTGACAATCGCGGCAACTTGGCCCGGCGCTTTGGCTTTGTTGTCATCAGCACAGGCTACTAGTAGCGAGAGAATAGTTACCCTAAGAATCAATCCCAACCGTTTTTGCATAATAAGATTAATATTTAAAGTTTATAATGAGGTTTTCCCGATCAGGTGAACTCTATTTTCTGGAGAGAGCACCGCTAATAAATCTCTAACAAATTGTTCCTGTAGCTTATAACCACCTAACTCATCACCAATGCTTGACACTCGAAATACCAAGCCATCAGGTATTTGTCCACTCAGTCCATATTTCATCTGAACCAACTTCCATTTAAGACCCTGAACAGTTACTGTATCACCCACTTTAATCCAGTAAGTCACTGACTCTACCCTCGACCCTTTCGTGGCCGTTAGGCGCTTGGTTGATAGTTGTCCGTAACCAGTATCCAGGTTGTTAGTCGTTATGTTCTGAACTTGATAACCTTGATCAAAATAACAGACTTCAGGATTATGAACTCGCATAGCATCGCCTTGATCGCCACCATAAGCAATGGAGAGCATAATTCGATTACCTTTATCGTCAAAATAAGTACGCGCCAGATTCTGGCTATAAATTTCATTGAGTAACGCTTGTTTATCATGACTAACCTGCAGCAAAGCAAAGCTATTATCTTCCCGCCACTGCCCAAACTGCTTAGGCACCAGGGACTCCATACTAAATTGTTCAGACTGATCAGCTATCTTTTTAGTCGGCTTTAAGAAAATTGCAGAACTCACTGCCATTAGCATAACCAATAAAACAAAAAACGCTTTTAGGATTGATGGTTGAGGTTTGTTAGTTGCCGCCATCGGTAAACGCGTAATATTCATACCCAGTTGATTAAACCTTAGTTATTGAGATTGGTCGCGCAACGGGTATCCAACGCACGAGCAAGCTATCCAATATAAACAGCAACATAACTGCCACAATTAACAATACTATCCCGGCAAAACCATGCATAAAACCTTGTCCGGCCTCATCTCCAAAATTATAAGTAATTAAAATTAAAGTTATAATCCGCACTATATTGGCGACAAATGCAACGGGGAGAATACTAGCCAGCATAACTCCGTTATATACCCAGCCTGATCGCCCAGCCAGATACATATACAAGAGTCCAATCGCGGACAATGAAAACATGGAGTTTAGTCCAGAACAGACATCCGCAACTAAAAGCTGATATTGAGCTATCATGATAATAACCCCATTACGGGCAATGGGGTAACCCGCATCATAAAGAATTTCTACTGCAATAGATGAAACCCATGGCTTAAGCAACCCCGTGAGACTGTCGACCACAAAACTCGGGAGAGGTACCATGAAAACCAGATACAGCAAAGGAAACCAAACGCTGCGAAGACTAGCAGTACCTTGCATTAACAATAAAGTACCGGCAAAGACGGGAATTTGTGAACCCACTTCGAAAATAATAATATCTTGGGATCGGCCTAATACATACAACAATAGACCTATAAAAAGCAGACTGATGCCAATACCATTTGATGGCGCATAGGCCAATTCAAACAAGCCCTTGCCCTGCTTAATCAGCAGATAAGTAAAGACCAAAAAGATGATAGACCCATGCGCAGTTTCTTCTAACCTCCATATTCCATGAATCAAATCCCAATAGGTTGGCACATAAAGCCCAGCTAACCCTGCAAACACCAATATCCAAGCTATGTTATAACTCGGCTTGGGTAACCCTGCACTTAGGATTCTACTCATCGTCATAAAGCCAACCCATAATTTCAGCCAGACACTTAATAGAATGTAGGCATTGAGTTATCAATGCTTACTTATACCATCACCAAAAATTCAAATTTCTGTTGGAGGCAACAGTCAATCAATCAGATTTAATTATTATTAGGCCGATAAAGGAATTAGGGGGGGTGCTGATTTTTTAGTTTTACTGACTTTCGCTGCGACTAAAAACAAACCAACTATCATCATAGCCCATTGCTCAGGCTCAGGGATAGCTGCTACCGTGATAGTAGTATAAACCGCAGCCGTAGTCGCTGCAGCGATTGAGTAAGCAATTTGAATGTCATACACTTGACCAGATACTAATGATCCAAATGTATACATACCGGTTGTCGGATCAATAGTAAGAGGAATAGTTTGCCCCGTAGTTAGATCAATAAGCGTAGGTGTCATTCCAGTCGAAAAAACATTCGAATTCATTGTAGCGGAAAATAGAGGTGTGTTTGCCACAACAGAGAAAAAGCTATTGGTGGTTCCGGCCCCCGTTAAGCCCCTAAAGGTTGAATTAAACCCGCCCTGGTCGGCCAATAAAAATGCAGTTGATTCAGTATTTGTAGTTGTACCGGAACCCGCAACAAGTAATCCTGCAGCAGTTGCGTCAGCATAAACCGTGGTTGAACTTATCACCGCAGAATTTGCAGCAATTGGGATTACTAGCACCAGAGTTAATAGCACTAGTAAACTAAATTTTTTCATAACATCGAGCCTAAAGGAATGGTTTAAGAATAGCTCATGGTAGGCATTTACAACTGCCTGTCGAATTCCTTTCCAGAAATTTAAGGAATGATGATTATAACAAGTATATTAAAAAAATCAAATTCTTTATTATTCAAGCAGATAGCACCTGCAAATACACTCTTATAATTTCAAGGAGATTTACAGGCACTCAAGTTTAATTTTCGAATCGAACTAATACTCATGATGGAACTTACCCAAACCGTCTTAATTCCCCCTTTTCCCATTAGCATAATAAGCAGCCAGGCTTTCAATCTCATGATCACTTAAGCTTGCAACCACTCCATTCATTAATGGCTCAATGCGTTTCTTGTCGCGATAATCACGTAATGTTGCCGCTAAATAGCCTTTCTTTTGACCAATAATCGTGGGTGTCATAAAATTGACCCTAACATTATCTGGGCCATGACAGCCAGAACAGACATAATAAGCCGTGTTTGCTGCGGTTTCTGCCTCTGTTTTTTTACTGAGCACCGAACAGCCAGACAACCCAAACATCACAAAACTCAGTGAATAAATAACTACAATACGAGATAAAGTACGTTCTATCATTTGATGCTACACTTTTATTGAGCGCGCAAATGCGCATAATATTCAGCTAATTCGACGATCTCCTGATCAGTCAATTTATCTGTCACTTCGTTCATGTTCGGCACATACAGTCCATCCGTATTTTTGATGGGCGGTAAGTTGCGTGCCCGACTCCGATAGTCATACATGGTTTTACAGAAATAGATCGCATCCTGACCCGCCAGATTCGGGTTATCATCCGTTTTACTGATACCCGCTTTACCATGACAATCCGCACACGCCTTATCAGCAAGCTTTTTAATGGCAGCAAAATATTCACTGTGGATATCTATGCCTGCGTCATCACCATGCGACATATGCATATGTCCCCCCATGTGCTGATGATGATCAATATGCGATGTATCTTCTGCTGCATTTGATAAACTGGCAACGCCCAACAAGCTGGCGAGCAGTGTTACCTTAAAAATAGCTGTCATTTTAAAATTATATTTCATAGCCAGTCACCGGATTAAAACATCATATTGCCAACGAAATACAGCGTATTATTGCCCGCTGCATTACGTCCCGCGCCATCATAGTTTGTTGAGGCGCCATTAAATTGCGTATAAGCCCAATATTGCACTGAAAAACGCAGGTTTAAATAAGGATCAGCAGCAAAAGTGCCTTTACCAAAGGGCACATAGTCGGCCTGGAATAAAAATGAATTGGTGTTTGGAGAGCCATTGGCACTGCCAGTGATAGGATTGACACCATTGTTACCACTGGTCACATCATAAGCGCCTGCTCCGTTGTAAAGCGTCATATCCGAGCTGCCCTTCATATAATTCCAGCCCACCGATAAATTGTAGGTTTGTTTATAGGTCCACATACCCATCATCATGACGCTATCTAGATTATTACTGGCGTTACTTGCCCAGCCCTGACTCTGTGAGGTGCCCAACTTCATGCTGTCATGGGTATATTTAACCATGGCCATCAGCATATTATTGTCGTTCATCATGTACGAGTAATTCGCATCAGCGTTATATTCGACAAAGGAATTAGTGCCCACTCCATTAGTATAGTAAGGGATAACCTTGGCTGCCAGGCCGTAAGTTCCTATCATCATGGTATGCGGCCCTATACTATGTTGCAAAAACATCCGCCAATAAGGAGCCCCACCGTCTATCAAACCGCCTTGAGCCCCTGAACTTTGAGATCCGGCATTCCAGACACCTAAACCTTGAGCCATATTTTGAGATTGTGAGGTGTAACCACCAGCTTCAAGATATAGATGATTATTAATCATCACATAAGCCGTTGCACCCGCCGTATTTGCACCCGCCATCAGCGCTTGCAACCAAGGCTGAGCGGCTGGCTTTACGGTCACTGAAGATTGTGTATAAGGGTACATCCATGCCGGAGTTGTCATCCAAAAATCAGACATGGTAGGCGCATTATTAAAAGTAAGGCCATAGGTCAACGCATTGCCTTTGATAGTCGCGTGATCTGCCACTCGAATATCAGCCATGGCCAAACTGACTGATCGGCCAATTTGTGGATTGATGTTCAACTGCAAGTAACTTCCAATCTTGTCAGTAATTCGACCGGTGTAATACACTGCAGCCCAATCAGTGAGCACCCCATTATTCGCCTTTGAATGACCGGTTGTATTATCAAAATACGTTCCTTCTGGTACATCCTGTTGAGTATTGGTCAAAGATCCTATGACCTCAACCGCTAAGGGATTAATCACATCTGGCAATTTATTGGCATGTCCAGCAACATAACCATCCAGCTTAAACTTCTGGCCGTATTGAGTTAACCAGGGGCCATAAGCCTGCATGTGACAAGCAGTACAGGGTTCACCTGTCTGCCTTGCAAACGAGGTGGTGGCCTGAGCATTTTGAAAAGGTGCTATTGATAAGACAACAGCAAGAATAACGAGACTACAAAACCACTGTTTTTGCTCATTAAAAAAAGTAAAATTTAGCATTGAATATTCAGCTTAGCCTGTTAAAAGAATGTCGTACCAGCCATACAATAAAGCACATATCACGCCAAATAACTATCCCATTGAAATCATTGATAACAGCATCCCAATAATCGCATTATATTTATTAAACTGTGTCATATAACACAGTTTAATAAATATAATGTGTCATATAACACAGTTTAATAAATTACCCACTCATCTAATGTCATACAATTATTGTGTCTTGTCATGTTTATCAAAGCGGTTTAGCATAAGCGCTTCATTGACTTACCCCAACTCAGCGCATGACTATCCCTACCGCTCTTCAGCAACTTCATGAAGAAATGCGTCAATGGCGACGCCATTTACATCAATTTCCTGAAACAGCTTTTGAGGAAAACCAGACTGCTGAGTTTATCGCCAACAAACTTAAAAGCTTTGGCCTTGAAGTGCATCAAGGCCTTGGTGTAACCGGTGTTATTGCTAAGCTCTCAGTCGGTGACAGCCATAAAAAAATAGCGCTTCGCGCAGACATCGATGCATTATTCATACAGGAACAGAATTCTTTTGCACATAAGTCCTGCCATGAAGGAAAAATGCACGCCTGTGGACATGATGGTCACTCGGCTATGCTTTTAGGTGCGGCCAAGTATCTATCCAAGCATAAAAACTTTAACGGTACAGTGTACTTTATCTTTCAACCGGCAGAAGAAGGACGTGCCGGAGCCAAACAAATGATCATTGATGGTTTGTTTGAACAATTCCCGGCCGATTGTGTGTTTGGATTACATAACTTTCCAGATATCCCTGTCGGTCACTTTGCTGTCAAGTCTGGGCCTATGATGGCTTCTTTTGATTGTTTTGAAATCACTATTGTAGGACAAGCAACCCATGCCGCCATGCCGCATTTAGGGAATGATGCGATTGTTGTTAGCGCTCAACTCATGACAGCCTTACAATCTATCGTTAGTAGAAATGTTAATCCGGCCGATTCAGCAGTCGTCAGCATTACTCAAATTCATGCGGGTAATACCTGGAATTCGATTCCTGAGTCTGTTGTTATAAGAGGCACCTTTCGCTGCTTTAGTGAATCTGTAAAAGCCTTGATAACCCATAAACTATCCCAGTTAGTCAATGGCATTTGCGCGAGCTTTGAGGTTAATGCAACGATTGTATTTAACCCCGAAAACGTAGGCTATCCCGTAACATTTAATACCGAAGCCGAAACCGCTATTGCTCTAAAAGCTGCCTTGGCCATTGCTGGAGTCGATGGCGTTATTCAACAACCGATACCTAGTATGGGTTCTGAAGACTTTGCTTTTATGCTGCAAGAAAAACCCGGTTGTTATAGCTGGATTGGTAACGGTTCTTCTGAGAACAGTTGCCTGTTGCATAATCCCCATTATGATTTTAATGATGAGATATTACCCATCGGTGCTGCTTATTGGACTAAACTGGTTGATATTCTTCTGGGGGCCTAGCTACGATAGAAGATTGACAGACTACTACTAAATTAAAACCGGTTTTAGCAAAAAAAGACGCGGATCATAATAAATAATAGATGCTGATTGACATCTTTCTTTGTATTGTTATAACGTGATCTGCCCAGCATTTATCTAAGGAAAATCCATGTCAGAACAAAATAAACGTATTGCCATCGTAACAGGCGCTACTTCAGGAATCGGTGAAGCAACAGCAAGAAAGTTGGTTGCTGAAGGTATTCGCGTCATTGGCAATGGTCGCAATGCTGAAAAATTAGGTCTTTTAGAATCTGAGCTAGGTAATGATTTTTACGGCGTTGCAGGTGACATTGCCCATGAGAGCGTCATAGAATCTCTGTTTGATGCCGCTCAAGACCGTTTTGGCAAACAACCTGATATTGTTGTGGCTAATGCGGGGCGTGGTTTAGGAGGTTCTGTTGTCGACAGCGATATTGCGGAGTTCCAAAAAGTACTACAGATTAATGTTACAAGCACGTTGGCATTACTACAAAAATCTGCCCGGTTAATGATTGGGTTTCAACCCGACCTTTTTCCTGACAAAGCAGCCGACATCATTATCATTGGTTCGGTAGTCGGTCGGAACATATCCCCTTTTAGCGCTGTATATGGGGCCACAAAGTTTGCTGTCCATGCTTTAGCCGAAGGATTACGCCGTGAAGTTGGACCCAAGGGTATTCGAGTATCATTAATTGAGCCCGGAATATTAATAAGCGGCTTTCAGGAAGTTGCTGGTTATAGCGATGCGACAGTCTCCGCGTTTAATGAGAAATGGGGGCCATTGTTAATTGGCGAAGACGTCGCTAACACAATTCATTTTATGGTCAGCCAACCACCGCATGTTCATATCAGTGAAATCATGATCCGTCCAACACGTCAGGATTACCCATAGTCATTTCAGGAAGGGTCTTGAGGTGTTAACACCAAAGGATATTGCATCTTTGCAACTCGATTTTAAAGACGAAAGAGACGGATTCCTGACGTCTACGGGATTGTCGGCTAAACAACAGAACCCAAATTGAAGGCCATGTTAAGATACTAAAAACTGAGCCGCCTTTAGCGTTTAAGGGTCACTTACCACGTTGAGGTTGTTATGAATAATTTAGCATTTGAGATCGGCTTTGATCATTATCGTTTTGATCTACCTTTAAACTTAAGTCGTTTTGAGGATGAACACCTGCTACAAGTTCAGTATGGTTTTGAGGCGGGAAAGATTCAAAATGTCTCTAAACAGCACTCTAATAAATTTGAGAAAAAAATACTCAGTATCAGAGACCGGTGCTTAAGAACAGGTCTTGAGGTAACCATTACCTCAGCTGATTTAATAAAAAAATTAGAACTGACGAAAGGTGTTTGTCCGATAACAGAGCAGCCTTTTACATTTGCACATCAAGAGATGACAGATTGGTCAGTTGATAGAGTGGATAATACCCGTGGCTATCATCTTGATAATATTGAGATTGTGTCGGTAAAAGCTAATAAAGCCAAAGGCGATTTAGACTTGGCCAGTATTATTGAGCAGGCAGTCAATAAGTTCAATCCCAATAGTATGCTCACTCAGAAACAATGGTTTTTAATGGGGCGATTTTACTATCACAGATTGACACTGACAGAACCCCTAATGATGACTGCTATCTTATACTCATCGCCCGATGTTTTTTTTAAAGTCATTTGCATGCAGTTATATTTTCCCAATACTAAACACGCAAAAGTGTTCTTAAAAATACTCGCCCAATACACCACCAAAGAAACTATCAGGAAAGTCATCAAACTGATTTTAAAACGAGCTAAAGCAGGCTCTAGTTCCGGGCTTTTTTTAGTGTTGAACAGCCCTAAATTACGTGATGCCGTCTTTGATTTTGTAGTCGAAATATGTAAGCATTATCTAGAATTTGATGAAATATTAACCGAATGCTTTTTTCAATTACCCGCCTATGTGCTCGACAAAAATAACGGCACATAACATTTCAAGTTACAATACAAGACTGCAATCACCTTTGGCTTAAATCACAGGGAACACAACTATCAACCTATCCACTATTAAAGACCTCCATTGTATGAAGTACGCCCCACAAACAAACTTTTCAAGTTTTTATGTGGCAACACGTTGAAACTGCATAACATTAATATATCGATTGGCGAAGGTTTGCGTAACAAAAGCTGGTGGATGGGAAATCTCCTTCCAACCCATTTACTCAGGCAATTGAACACAGATGCTAGAAAGTTATCTGCAACTCAACAGTTTAGTAAAGCTGCAATCGGAGCTTCGCATTCTAAATTGATCGACACGACGATACGCGGTGATCGCACTTATTGGCTATCTGAGCCTAATTCAGAGACAAACCCGACACAGCAAAGTATTTCGCACGAAATGCTCTCTTTAAAAAACACCTTTGAAAGTTACTTTCCAATTCTTTTGAATAATTTTGAAGGGCATTACAGCCACTATCCAGCAGGCACTTTTTACAAAAAACATATGGATAATGCCCGCAATAAAAATAACAGGGTGTTTAGTGTAATCACTTATTTTAATGAAGACTGGCATGAAGGCGATGGTGGAGAGTTAGTACTTTACAGCCCTGATGACGGACGCTTACTTATTGAAATAAAACCGTATTATGGTGTGACGGTCATTTTCTTTAGCGCTGACTTTCCTCATGAAGTTAAGGCAACTCAACCAGATCGCTATAGCCTAACGGGCTGGTTTACACACAAGTGAACTGGTTTGCAGGATGTCCCTATGACTAACATTGACCTTTCGACATCTCTTGTTCACTCTGAAAGGCCCTTGCCAAATAATTTGCTTTCTATATTAAAATCTTCCCGGCTCTGCTCGCCTGCGGCATAAACCAAGGTTGCTGCTGATCGTAGTAAGCTGGCGCGACTGTCGATTTCGGTATAACGGGCGCGTGCTAAATCCTTTTGTGCGGAAAGCAGCTCTATCACAGTGGAAAAGCCTTGGGTATACGATTCTTGTGTGGCAGCATAAGATTCTTCGGCCGCTTTCAATAGAGCCAATGCATACTCGCGTTTTTCCAACGTGGTTTTGGTATCGGCATAAGCTTTCCAGATATCTCGCGTAATTTCTAGACGCAAGACATCAAGCTGTGCATTGGAAGCATTTTTCTTGGCCTCTGCTTCATGCACGGCATTACTGCGTTCAAAACCATCGAACAAAGTCCATTCCATAGTCAGCATAGCTGAGCCAACCATATTGCTTGCCGAATAAGTTTCATTACCGGGTGGATTGGTATGCACATTTCCCCAGTACTGATTACCCACCTTGCCACCCAAGGAAAATTTAGGCCAAAATTCGGCTCTAGCCTTCTTTACTTCCGCTTCTCTTGCACGCAATTCCGCAAGACGTGCCATCAGATCGGGACGTTGCTCCAATGCTTGATCGACAATTTTCTCAACTGACTGTATTAGCCCTTCCGGTAATGGCAACTGATTTAAGTTTATTAATTGCAACGAATAAGATGGGGATATACCCAAGTTCGCAGTCAGGTCAGCATGCGCCTGAATCTCCGAACTGTGTGCGTCCTGAAGGTCATAACTGGCTTTCGCCTGCTCCTGAATCGCCAATAACAAATCGGGGCGTGTCGCCAAACCTTTGCCTAGTTTCGCCTGAACCGAAGCAGAGCCGGCTCTTGCGGCCTCAAATGTTTGCTGCGCCGCCATTATCTTGGCAAGAGCAGCCTGATAAGCAAAAAAACTGGTTGCAACACGATAGGCAATTTCTTGATGTTTACGGTTGAAAGCAAAATTAGCGGCACTCAAACGCTGTGCACCTGCGTCGACCAAGGCCTCCCTTCGCCCGAAATCGAAAAGTGTCCATGCTAAATCCAAACTACCAAAGGAGGCGTAACCATTGCTTACTAACGCGCCTCCCGGGATGGGAAAGCTCGTTTTAAAATATTGCCCGAACGCCATAGCGGTCAGAGTAGGATACCAGGCGCTGCGATTCCTTTCGAGCCGGGCGGCGGCAGCTTTAGCCTCCTCCCAACTAACCCTGGTTTCCGGGTTAGAATGCAAGGCAAGATCAACTAACGCGGGTAGATCGTAGGTTAATTTTGTATCGATCAGGCTTTCTTCAGATGAATGATTTAATATGGGCGTTTGCTGGGTACGGGTTGTGGCCTGGTTACTCTGCCAATAAACGGTAGGGGCTACTGGAGCCGCTGTATAGGGTTGATCAAGCAGAACAGCGCTCGGTGACATGCACGCTGTTAATGTCAGAGCGATTGAAACAGCTATACAGCTAGCACCTCTCGGCAGACATGACAGTAATGATAGCAAGTTATCGCACTTGCAGCGCCGCAACTCTCGCAAATTTAAAATACCCTATTCAAGTTCACAGATGGCATAGAGTAAAGTTTAGCATATTTAGTTCTAATTAAAACTATTATCTGAACAAATACTATGGTGTAATAAGAGAATAGTTTTTTAATTACCTGATCAATATCCACACCACGGCTTAAAATAAATAAAATATGTTTAAGAAGATTCTTCAAGTACGTATCCAAGTTCCGTCAAAGATGATGATAGCGCTGCTGGACTTGCGGAAAATAGGTATTACAGTGGTTTTTTCGGTTCTTTTGACGGCTTGCGACCCGATGATCAGCATTGAAGGATCGTTCTGGCCTGCCTGGATTATCTGTATTCTTGCTGGCTTGGCGGCAGGCATAGTGCTGATGTGGCAATTGGTGCGACACCAACTCGCCCAGTATCTCGGTCCGCCACTGCTAATTGTGCCTAGTCTGTGGGCGTTATGCACTTTTGTTATTTGGTTGTTATTTTACTCGACGTAGCCAGGTAGACTGCCCCTTATGCAAAATAATCAAACGAGTCATCATGTTATAAATCCTAAACGTCGTATGCTATTGGGGCGTTTAATCGGAACGTTAATTGTGCTGAGTGCTCTGGTATCTGGAATAATAGTTTGGCGCATCAACTATCAGCATCCCCGCACCAACGATGCAATGGTGCGTGCCAATATTGTCGGCATTGCACCCGAAGTAAGTGGGCGTATCGTGGAGTTACATGTTGAAGATAATCAGTACGTCAAACAAGGTGACTTGCTGTATTTGATAGATCCACGCCCCTACGAGGCCAAACTGGCTCAGGCCAAGGCGGAATTAATGCTGGCCGAAAAAGAGGTAGAGTCAAAGCGTGCCTCTAGCGGTTCCGCCGAAAGCACTATTGAACGACTGGAACACCTGCGCACTGCCGCCGAAGCAGAAGTTAAGCGGGTAGAGGCTGAGGACGAGTATCTGCATAACTATCTGGATCGCCTTGAGCCATTGGTAGACAAACAATACGTCACAACTGACCAACTCAACCAAGCTAAATCAAAGTACGCTGCATCACGCGCCGAGTTGGCAGATGCCCGGGCCAAAGTGCTTTCGGCTCAGAGCGCGATAGCCGAAGCCAAAAGCGAAAGTCGACGCGCCGTATCATTGATCGCTCAGGTCGGTCATGTCAATGCCCGCATCGAAGCGGCCAGAGCGGTAGTTGCAGCCGCTGAACTCAACGTGAAATACTGTTCGGTGCGTGCTCCTTTCGATGCTTACGTTACCAATCTGAACACCCGCGAAGGGGAATACGCTAGAGCTGGAATACAAAGCTTCGCCTTAGTCGATGATCGCCACTGGTATGCTATCGCCAATTTCAAAGAAACTTACCTACAGTCCATCCATCCAGGACAGGAAGCCGAAGTGTTTCTAGTTGGTTATCCAGGAAAACGCTACCGTGGCATAGTGACCGGTATCGGCTGGGCCAATTACCCCGACAATGCCAAGCAACAAGGCGTATTGCCAGAGGTTCAACGCACCCTGAACTGGGTTATTCTGGCATCCCGCTTCCAGGTTCGAATCGAAATACCCGAACGCGACCCCGAGCATCCCTTACGCATGGGCATGACCGCCTTTGTCACTGTTCTGGATCGACCTGCCGAAACTCAGGCGCTTTCGACTACTAGTGAGAAAGAAGCCAGCAACGCTAACATTTTGCGATGAATAAGAGCGATACGCAACACCCTTGGGTCCTGCACAAAAAGCAAAGTCGCCTCTGGTTCGGAACCAGCCTGACACAATTCCTGAAAACAGAACTTCAGGACTTTCCAGAGCGGCGCGTCGCAGCATTACGTCTTTTTATTGTTACGATGATTATTGCTATCGTCAACGAAACACTGCATGTTCCTCCTTTGGGGGCGATTGCCCTGCTGATCTGTTTGAGTTACGATGCGTATGCCAATTCGGGCCAAGCACTGGCGTTCGGTCTACGTCAATTCGGATATATCATCATCACCACGCTGGTATCCGTGTTTGCCCTGATGTTTGCGGGCAATGAGCCTTGGCTCCTCTTACCCGTGTCGCTTATCATTATTGCGCTCGCCTTGTTTCATGCCCGTCTGATCGCTTGGCCTACCGGCATTGCGCTTTGGTATTCAGTGGCCGTGTTGTACAGCCCAAGCACGCCCGATACAAACATCTATAATGCCTTGTGGAATATCCCAATCATCGGCGTGCTAGCTATTGGCTCATGGACTGTCGTGCACTGGGCAATCAAACCACAAGACCCGCACAAGCTGCTAAAGGCGAGTATCACGACGCAACTGTCGGCAGTTGAGACCATCTTCACTGCGCGTCTGGCCGACAGCGGCGTGAATCTCCATAAGCAAGTAGCCTCAAATCTTTCGAACGCGAGCAGTTTAGGCAGCACACTGAGTTTGCTAGAAAATACAAAACTCATACATCCGTCCCTGCGACAACAGTATGAAACTTATCTGGCGCTCCTGCTGGAAATTGACGGTTTACGTGAATTTGCCCTTTGGCTTGATCAGGTATTGACCGCAGAGTACCGCGCTCAGCCAATGACTCAGGAAAAACTTAATGTCTATCTGGCGTTACAAAGTGCCTGTGTAACGCTACGGAAAGGCATTGAAGATTCTCACGATGTTTCCTCGCAAATAAGAACATTACTGCCTGATGACGTGCTGCACAGTTATACCTTAAAATCTTCTGCTTCGCTGCAAACCAACCCTTCGATTTTAACTGCGATGTGGATTGGGATACAACGTATCGCAGGCTTAATAAATCACCTACACCATCCAGCCGCATTGCCTAATATTAAAACCCTGGAACCAGAAACCGAAGGCAAGGATGCCGCTCACTGGCTTCCCGACTGGTTTAGCTATGATTTCTGGGCTACACATGCCGACAGCGTACAATTTGGTATTAAATTTTCTCTGGGGGCGGTACTCTGTGCATTGTTCGTGGAAAGTCTAGGCTGGCCGGGTATCAATACCGCCATCCCCACCTGTCTGGTTGCTGCGCAAACCAGTCTTGGGGCCGACTACCGATTGTCGCTGTTACGTTTGTCGGGCGCAGTCGTTGGTGGGCTATGCGCTTATCTATATGTGTGGGTATTTCAGTCCCAACTCGATACCATCGCGGGTTTTGCACTGGCAACAGCCCCGTTTTGGGCCATTGCCGCATGGATCTCCGCCGGCAGTGAACGTATCGCTTATCTAGGCAGGCAGCTCGGATTTTCATTCGCAACCTTCGTATTTCACGATTTCGGTCAGGTTACCGATCTCGCTGTGCCGCGTGACCGCGTCATCGGGATTTTTCTGGGCATCATCGTCATGGGCATAATTGACTACGCGCTATGGCCTCGGCGTTCGATTGTACTTGCTCGACATCATTGCACAGCGGCCTTGCACACCCTCGCCAAATTCACAAGCTGGTTGCCGGATACAGGCACGATGCTTAAATCCCATTTGCATTTACGCTTGTCCGCAGAAAAAGACCTTGCTGCCGCCCAAAGTTTGGTGGCTCACGCTATATTGGAACCAGATGCTAGGCTAACCAACAAAGTCAAAGAAAGACAAGCCTTGACTGCGGTTATTCAAAACGCCAGCAACTTGTCCGGTTTACTGCAAATCCGACGGCGCTATCGCTTGCTCAGCGGCCCACAGTTCAGCAGTTTTCCAGATGAACTGCTACAGCATAGTAGTGCTTTTGATAGGGTGCTGACAAATGCCCTGGAGAATGCGGCGATTGCGCTGCAAGACGAGCAACGGGTAATTTCGACTGAAGTTGCTGACATCCACGCGATGCTGAAAAAACGTTACACGGAACACCATCGCATCGATAATTTGCCGATTGATTTGGCAATGGAATGGGAACTGCGCTTCAGGCTGGATCAGCAAATCATAGAACTGATAGAGCTAATCCAAAAAGGAGCTTTAGATTATTTGGCATATCGGTTGAAAGCCGATTCAGCTATAGATTAGTAAAACATCTCAGGTGATTACAAAAGACAGGTCAATACAAGCGCGACAAGAACATGAATTACGTTAACGATTACCTTAACCCTGACAACATTAAAGCCTTGATTTGCTCAATAAGCCTGCGATTTTTCCGTTTCATGAGCACACGCCAGATACGTCCAGCACACTGATACGATTGGTAGGAGGATCTACCCTACAAATTATGCAATCTCGGTTTTAGCAAGTAAAAAATTACCTGTACCAACCACATCAACACCTATACCCATAATAAAACGGTTCATACAGTTGCCGATAGCGCATAAATAAACAGATTCAAGAAAAGCTTGTTCGTCCCAACCAGAATCGAATATGTATTGAGCATCTTCAGCTGTAATTTCCCCGGGCGTAAGGGTTAATTTTTTTACAAAACGCAGAACAGGCTTTAACTTTTCATCAACATCGGCGCTATCAATATCGGTTTGCAACTGTTCGATAATCATATCATTAATGCCTAACACTGCAGATTTCGCTTGATGGTCGTTGTAATAAAAATTACAGTGAATTAACGTTGAGACATAAGTTATGATCAATTCACTGTCACCCTTATTGAAGGGAGAAAAACTTCTGCCAATATCTTCCAACAATTTAAATAGTAAAACGCCCCGGCGAGGATATTTCGTTAATATGCTTACTAAGGAGTTCAAATTAGGACTTGAGGAAAGATAAGACATGTTTTTCTCCTGTTTTGGCTTAGTGATTGGATGCGTAGAGCTGTTTAATTTCTTTATACCGATTTAAAGCATCTGTTAAAGACTCTTTAGCCGTTTGCAACTCATTTTTCTGGAGAGCAGCGCGCACTTGTTTTAACACATTGCTGGCTTGATTACGCTTTACATCAAGCACATTGTTGGCAATATCTTTTTGTAATTGGCGGGCATCAGTGACCAAATCTATAAGCTTTTCATTGTCAGTTCCATTGTCCAGAGCGACTTTAGTTTCTTCTACTTTAGCAAGGGTATTATCGATAGCCGCTTTAACTTCTTCATACGAGGGGTTCGCTACGGCAAAAGAGGTTGATGACATTGCGGCGATAACGAAAGAAGCCAGGATTTTTTTAAATGTGTTCATAGGATAAACCTCAAAGTTAATAAACAGGATATTGATACGTAACAATTAAAATGACCCGTTGGGTAAGAAAAATTCAAATCATTTGTTAAGTATGGTGAAATTTTATCATATTTAGTTCGCATTAGAACTATTTATTGTTCTAATGCGAACTATTTTTTACTCATCGATATGTAATATGGCTTACAGCTCATCCTGTTCGTAAACTTGATTGACTGCTGGCTCGGTTAGATTGAACTGTCTTTTAGTCCAATTACACACAAATTATATTAAAAACTTGAGACTACTCTTGATTAGGGTTACTATTTGGTTCTAATTAGAACCAAATAGATTTAAGTGCTATGAATCCCTCTTCAACATTTCCAACGGTGCTACGTGAGCTATTAAGGACACATCAAACTTTTTTATCTTATGCGGCTACTCATGTCCACACGCTCGATCTCACGCTACCACAATTCGATATTATCATTACTTTAGGCAATACCGCTGGCATGACCTTCAAGAAATTAGGCGAGGAAACCTTGATTACTAAAGGGACCTTAACCGGTGTAATCAGTCGCCTAGAGGAAAAGGCGCTAGTTCAAAGGGTTGCCTCTGAAACGGACGGGCGCAGTCAGATTGTCCGGCTGACTGCGGAGGGAGAGTCCTTATACGAGCGTACTTTTCCTGAACATCTGGCCTTCATTTATCGGATATTTAATGATTATTCTCAGGAAGATATTGCGATTCTTGAAGCCGCTTTGCTGCGATTGCGCAACGCTGTTATTACAGCGCGTAATCAAGATGGTTCGGATGACGTTATTTAACATCACTCTATTTACGTAACGCAAGAAGGACCAAGGCTATACTGTCTTTTTGTGGGAAAGCGATTTGGCTCATCTGAAACCTTTGCTTAATAGCATCATCTCAAAAATGTTTTTTTATAGTTAGTTTTGAATAAAATCGTTTTACCAACTATAAGCACTTACCACTTTTCCCATGATTTCAAATTCGTATACTCTTTCTGCCGCTGAACTGGCTACGCCATAACAAACATGCAGCGGCAATAAGTGTTCTTCTCTGGGATGACAGTATCTTGCGCCTCGGGCGCTCTCCCAGTTAATCAACCGATGCTCACGTTCATCTTCAGTCATCTGTCTATTAGAACAGGTGTCATGCAACCAATGCTCAAAGGCCTGATTCATGGCCTGGGATTGTTGTGTCGGTGGTGAAAAAAACGCCTTAAGATTATGAAATGAAAAACCGGACCCAATCACAAGTACGTTATCCTTTCTTAAATCAGCCAGGGCCTTACCCATTCGAATATGCAGTTCGGGTTGTAAGTTATTGACCAGAGACAATTCAACACAAGGAATGTTTGCCTCTGGATACATCAGCGTTAACGGCACAAATAAACCATGGTCAAATCCTCGCTTATCATCAAGCCGGGCGTCAATGCCCGCACTGCCTAATAGATTAAAAATTTTGTTCGCCAGCTTAGGCGTACCCGAGGCAGGATACTTTATTTCATAGGCTTCTTTAGGAAAGCCGTAATAATCATAGATCAGCGAAGGAAACGCCCCACTGGTAATCGTCGGCTTATTTTCTTCCCAATGTGCGCTAATGACTAAAATGGCAGACGGCTTTATCAGCGTTGGCGTAACCGCTTTAAGAAAATCTATCATAGCTTGATGGCTTTTATCGCCCAGCAGGGGCAGCGGGCCTCCTCCATGAGAAAGATATAAAACAGAACCTTGTCGATTATTTGCTTCGTTGCTCATGTTTAACTTAATACCTATAAACTGTGATTAAGGTGCCAAATCAAATACCAATACTTCGGCCTTCTTGGCATCCGTTATCTGGATCTGGCTTTCTTGCTCCAGCAATAGGGCATCGCCGGAACTGATTTTTTGACCATTCACCTTAAGTTCTCCATGAATCAAGTGAACATAAGCCTTTCGGTATGGATTCAATATCAGGTCGGCTGTTTGATCACCATTAAATAATCCCGCATAGAGTTTAGCATCGGCATGAATCACTACAGAGCCTTGTTCTCCTGTGGGTGATGCAACTAACCGTAAAATCCCCAGTTTCTCTTTTACTGGAATCGTTTTTTGTTCATAACCCGGTTGGATGTCCTGCGCATTGGGTTCGATCCAAATCTGCAAAAAATGAGTTGTGTGGCCTTCAGCATGATTAAACTCACTGTGCGTCACACCCCTACCGGCACTCATACGCTGCACATCGCCCTGTGGAATCGCCTTAATATTGCCTATGCTATCCTGATGGGCAAGTTCACCCGAAAGAATGTAGCTAATAATTTCCATATTGCGATGGCTATGCTTACCAAAGCCAGTACCTGGCTCAATACGGTCTTCATTAATCACCCGCAAATTACCCCAGCCCATAAAATTTGGATCATAGTAATCGGCAAATGAAAACGAGTGGTAGCTTTTCAGCCAGCCATGATCGGCATAACCACGATCTGCAGATTTTCTTAGTTTCAACATAGTGCTTCTCTAATCAGTTACCTTTAAACTTACTTGCAACTTCTGCAACACGCTCACCATACAACCTAGCTGTCTCCAAATCGCCTCCATTGACTTCATCTGGGCTAGCATCAGATGGGGTTTGCATCACGAAGATTATTTTTTAACCGCTTCAACCGAAATAGTCAACGTCACTTCGTCACCCACGTTGGGTGCATATTTGCCCATATTGAAATCCGTGCGCTTAACAACGGCTGTTGCATTGGCTCCACAGGCATCCTTTTTAAGCATCGGATGCGGCATACACTGAAAAGAGGTCAGCGTCAGTGTTACTGGCTTGCTTATGCCTTTTAGAGTAAGGGTTCCTTCGACTGAGGAAACCTTATCACCCTCGAAATTGACTTTACTGGAGGTGAAGTTAGCGGTGGGGTATTTAGCCGTATTCAGAAAATCAGCATCCTGTATATGCTCGTTGAACAAAGGATAACCGGTATCAACCGAAGTAGTGTCAATAATGACGCTAACAGAACCTATTTTCGCTTCGCGATCAATGACGATATTACCAGAAGTTTTGTCGAAGCGGCTTAACTGCGTCGAGAAACCAAAGTGGCTATAGGAAAACCGTGGATAAGTATGCGTATTGTCGATGACATAAGTTTCTGGCGCTGCAAATACTGGGGTTGAAATAGCGGCTGCCAGGATCAAAAAGGTAATGCGTTTCATGGTAAGGTTCCTTGAGTTAAGTTGTGATTCGTATTTCATGGTAGTTCTCTGTAGCATTGAAAGTGGGGCTATTAAACTTCTTATTGAGGTGATAAAAAAGTATAATAATCCGTTATTAATGGTCTAAAAATTAGATAGGTTTAGATGGCATTTCAAATTACCCTTGAGCAATGGCGCAGCTTGCTTGCCGTTGTCGATGCAGGCGGTTACGCCCAGGCGGCTGAATCTCTGCACAAGAGCCAATCTGCCGTCACGTATGCCGTACAAAAAATTGAGTCCTTGCTCGGCGTCAAAGTGTTCGAGATTCAGGGACGTAAGGCGATTCTCACGCCAACCGGGCAGATGCTCTACCGACGTGCCTTGGCGTTAGTCAGCGAAGCCAATGATCTGGAGCAAGCGGCTCATGCTCTGTCGGCTGGCTGGGAGGCAGAAATACATATTGCGGCTGAAATTCTTTTTCCTTCCCGTCTGTTATTAACCTGCCTGGAACGTTTTAGTCAGGAAAGCCCGGGGACGCGGCTTGAGTTGATTGAATCGGTACTGGGTGGAACTTCGGATGCGTTGCTAAAAGGCGAAGCAGACTTGGTGATTTCACCGCAATTACCCGCCGGGTTTCTAGGTGACCCCTTGATGCGTATCAGTTTGCGTGCAGTGGCTCATGCAGATCATCCTTTACATCATTATGGCCGAGAATTAAGTTATCGGGATCTACGCGCCCATCGTCATGTGGTAGTACGAGATTCAGGCGCAAAACGTGATAGGCGCACTGCGACTGTTGAGGTAGATCAGCGCTGGACCGTGAGTCAGGTTGCAACATCAATTCAAGCCGTCTGTATGGGCTATGGATTTGCCTGGCTGCCCGAAGAGCACATCCGAGAGGAGTTGCGAACAGGAATACTTCGACCACTACCTTTGCGGGAAGGCGGAACGCGAGAGGTGTCTCTTTACCTGATTCTAGACAATCCAGACTTCGCAGGTCCCGGCGTAAGGCGTCTGGCAGAGATTATTAGGGCGTCTGTAAAACTAGGGTAAATGCTTGACACATTTTTATAGGGTCTATAAGATTTTCGCATTTCTTATACTTGTAATGCTTGAATTATAGATGGAAATAATTATCCGCTTAATCAAACAAGGATCATGACATTGTTTAAAACCGCAAGACCCGCTTTTTTGTTACTTACCCCTTGCTGCTTATCGATTGCTGTTGCTTTTGCAATTTATGAAGGTGTCGTAATTTCGATTGGACTGATTTGGCAAAGATAATTAACGTTCTGAATTAACTATCATTGACCTAACCGGGCTTGATGCGGAAGATGAAGCAAATCCTGATTTGCACCGATCTCGATCGTACTCTATTACCAAACGGTAGAGGACCCGAATCACCCAGGGCGAGGGAATCTTTCACCCGACTTGCTTCGCGTCCTGAGGTGACTTTGGTTTATGTCAGCGGCCGGAACCGCGAATTGGTAGAAGACGCAATACAAGAATACGAACTGCCTTTACCTGATTGGGTCATCGGCGATGTCGGCACTACGCTTTACCGAGTTCAAGCTGAGAAATGGCAACATTGGCCTGAGTGGGAACAGGCCATCTCAACCGATTGGCGCGGATTGACGGCGAACGATTTGCGGCCTTTATTTTCAGATATGACGGCTTTACGTTTACAGGAAGAAAGCAAACAAAACCAATACAAACTTAGCTACTATTTAACATTACCAACGGATACCGATGGACTACAACGTGAAATGTTGCTGCGCCTTAACGCTCATAAGGTAGCATCCAGTTTAATCTACAGCGTCGATGAAGCGTCTTCGACAGGACTCCTGGATGTATTACCCGCGCGTGCCACCAAACTTCATGCCGTGGAGTTTTTAATGAGGCTTCAAGAGTTCGATTATACCAATACCGTTTTTGCTGGCGACAGCGGTAACGATTTGCTGGTTCTCGCCAGCGCGATTCCATCCATATTAGTCGGTAATGCCGATAGTGACGTTATCGAACAAGCCCAAACCCAAGCTTTAGAACAGGGAACAATAGCCGCATTGTATCTTGCACAAGGCGGCTTTCTGGGTATGAATGGCAATTACAGTGCCGGGATTTTAGAAGGCATCGCCTATTATCACCCTGAAATCCGACGTTGGATGGAAGAAGACCATCAACAATAACCCTCTTAACCTGGATTCAGATCAGGCAATGCTTTAACATCATGGCTTAAAATAAATCAAGTGTTTTGCTTTTTTCAAAGCTTTATTAATAATAGTATAGGTATCCCTATCAAATGCGGGTCGACTTGAGCCTAATAAATCCTGCACTTCCGCTTCATTTTTTGCAGTGCCGAAATAACACCAATGATCAATCAGATGCACTTCGTTACCTTCCTTTATACCGATGGGTCCAGTATAAGGCCAGGTAACCAGCTTTAGTTTATGCAGGGCCTGAAGCAAGCGAGCCGCATGAGCAATCGGCGTTTCCAGACCGATACAGGTCCCTTTACATTTCTTAAGCTGATAGGCAAAACACGGGCGTCCTTTTGAAGTCTTTTCGATACCAAGTTCACTTAAGCATAACTGATTTAGGTCAGCAAGATTTCGCAGTGCTTTTTGAGCATCCCGTTGAGTATGATAAAGACCATAAAGATTATCCTGTACACCAAAATCAAGATCGCTAGCCCAAATTAATACTGGTTTCAGCTGCTCGGCTTGTTGTTGCAATTGCCAAGCGCACAATTCATTCTTGCGGCGCAAACGCTGATTATGGATTGGCTGTAGCGTTTTGATTAAATTGGCTTCCATCAATAACGCACCTAGCTCACCACCGGTTTCAATCCAGTCGATACGGCGTAGCTGTTGCGACAAGCTCATTTCCTTGCCATGACTGTGATCAGCTGAAAAATGCGATAACACCCGCTGTTTAATATTGGTACTTTTACCAATATATAAGGGTAAGTCATTCTCACCATAGAATAGATAAACACCCGGTGAATCGGGTAACTCATCAACCAGGCTTCGATCAATGTGAGAGGGTATGCTGGAACGTCCGACTAATTTTTGCACGGTATCAGCAATAAGTTGAGTCTCCTGGGTAATAAGAAGCTGTTGCCAGAACTGATAAATTAATTGGGCATCACCCAAGGCTCTATGCCTTGCGCTGACAGTCAACGCATGACGTTGAATTAAACTATCCAGATTATGGTGTTTAAAGTCAGGAAACAATGCTCTGGAGAGTTTGACTGTACACAACACCGTCGGTCTAAAGGTAACGCCAACCCGTTTAAACTCGTTCTTTAAAAAACCGTAATCAAAACGGGCATTGTGTGCAATAAACAGATAGCCTTCCAGTAGGGTGGCAAGTTCTTCTGCAACGGTTTTAAAAGGCGGCGCATCAACAACCATGGCATTAGTAATACCCGTTAATTGTTCGATAAATACCGGAATACGGGTTTGTGGCTGGAGCAGTTGACTCCATTCCCTAATGCCGTTTTCATCCACCAACACCACCCCAATCTCGGTGATACGATCTACCGTAGCGTTGCTCCCCGTGGTTTCCAAATCAACAAAAGCAAGCCTTGAGAGCAAAGTCAAAATATCGACTCCAATAAACTAAAATGCGGTGTTGAGTGTTTTGTTACTGACACTTAACCTGGGTGAATACAGCGATTATCATCATGCCGTGGATTGTTGACCCAATCACTGACCGGTGTTGCGGTCATCTCTGCATAGGCTTGATTGTTAAGTAGAGTAAAAGCCTGATCTGCATCACAGGTTTTATCCAGCCAATGGTGATATTGATCAACAGGAATAATAACCGGCATTCTATCATGTATCGGCTTCATTAACTCTGTGGCTGCTGTCGTAATAATGGTGCAGGAATAAAGGGTTTTAGTTTCATGTTGCCATTGCTCCCAAAGTCCGGCAAAAGCAAACAGTTTCTGGTCAGTACGATGAATATGAAAAGCCTGTTTACTGTCCCCTATTTTTGACCACTCGTAAAACCCTGTCGCCGGTATCAAGCAGCGACGATGGTTAAAGGCAGACCGAAACGAAGGTTTCTCACGAAGTGTTTCACTGCGGGCATTAATCAGATGTGAACTATTTTTGCTGTCTTTAGCCCAGGAAGGAACCAATCCCCAAAACAAATTAACGGATTTTTTTGATTGATCGTCAAGCTCGACGATGGTTAATATTTTCTGTGCTGGAGTAATGTTGTAACTGGGCTGAAAACGCACCGGTTGCAGCAATTTAAAATGCTCAACAAGCGCATCCGAACTGGTTACCAGATTATAACGTCCACACATGTTTTTCTGATCGAAACTGGCCCCATCGATTCATAGATCCTCTTTGAATATATCTGATAATTGTTGGGCATCAATAATACGATCAAGCCAACGCTCAATGCTCTCCACCGAGGCATTGGAAATTAGATAGGTGATGTCGGCAGGTAGAGTGCCAAAGCGCTTAGACAATAATCTTTGTAAAGCCAGCATTTCACCTTCTTGCCTGCCTTCTTGTTCTCCTTTTAACTCACCTTCTGCGATATAGGCCAAGGCCCATTGTTCCAGTCTATCTGCCAACATCACTTTTATCTCCTGTAAATCATCCACTTGGGGTAATAAGATACCGTAGTTTTGCTTTCTCATCAATGTGGCGCGTATCCATAAAGAAAACATGCGCCGTAGATCAGGTCTATCGTCTAACCAATCGATTAACAAGCTTATTAAGCCTTCAATGGTTGCTAAGTTATCAGCTTGCTCGAATCTAAAGACGGCGGCTACCAGGTTATTATGACACTTCAGTTTTTGGAGATACTAAAATGCAACTAGCTAATGATATTGGATGCTTCAACTGTTTAGGTTGAGCCAGAATATGCACTTATTGATGTTGTTCGATATATGGCGCAGAATATACATCAAATGATGCTGTATTTGATGTTTTTGTGGAGGGGTTATGCGTACAACAATTAATTTAGATGAAGAATTACTAGCGCATGCACAACGATTGAGTGGTGTATCTGAGCGAACCCAGTTAATACGAGAAGCTTTATTAGCATTGGTACAGCGCGAAAGTGCAAAACGATTAGCACAATTAGGCGGCACCCAATTAGATTTGCAATCTACACCCAGACGTCAGGACACCGCAAAATGATATTGGTAGATACCTCGGTTTGGATCGATCACTTACGACGAAAAGATGATCATTTAGTATCAGCCCTTTTGGCAGGATATGTTTTAATCCATCCGTGGGTAATTGGAGAATTGGCTTGTGGAACACTTAAAGATCGAGGGCATGTATTGGAATTACTACAGTCTTTGCCAGCTTCTCCGGTTGCACTTGAAAATGAAGTATTATTTTTTATAGAACAAAATAACTTGATGGGCAAAGGCATTGGTTATGTTGATATACATTTGCTTGCGTCTACTCAGTTAGCCGGTGCGCGACTTTGGACGCGAGATAAACGCCTTATTGTAGTAGCAAATGAATTAAGCGTAGCTTATTCTGAAACCTTACACTGAATCAATGGCTCTATGAAATAGTAGAATAACTAGAGTCAGTGTAAACTTAAAATCGATAGGTGTAAGAATGCAGAGAACCAGCTTACCCCTCACCGACTCATAAATCGTCTTTGAATATATCAGATAATTGTTGAGCATCAATAGCCAGATCAAACCAACGCTCAATCACCTC
>CAIPPE010000272.1 GCA_903866825.1 uncultured Methylococcaceae bacterium | reverse complement strand
TGTGCAACCAAAGACTAAACCGCTGAGTGATGATGATATTATTGACTTTTGGTGTAAAGCACCACGCCGGACAGTAATTTGTCGTGATGATGCATTACTTTTTGCAAGAGAAATTGAAAAACATCATGGCATAGGTGGTGAAGTATGAAAAAAGTAACCATAACACTTGCAGAAATAGAAGCCTGTAATTTGTATTACAAAGGTTCGCCGCAAATAAGCAAACTATTCAATCCTAGTAACACTAGAGAGCATATAGATATTGCATGTGAACATATAATCACATTAGCCGAAAAAATTAAAAGTCAGAGAGCAGTTATTGCTATGAATGGTAGTGATGTATGAGTAAGTTAAGAGAAAATCTAATGTCGTTGGCCTGTATGTATAATGGCGTTCTTATCGAAAAAGAGGTTTTACTTATTCATAAAGCAATTGAATATATTAAGGAACTCGAAGCTGAAAACACCAGCTTAAAAGACAGGCTAGACGCTTCCGAACACATAGCTAAATCTATTGCAAAGGCTGCGTCTGAAGAGGCTGAATCGCTGCGATTAGTGCTGATTGAGCGTAATGAGTTGCTGATTAAAAATGCTAAACTACAGCCGTCAGGCATTGAAGTCGCATGCCATGCAGATTTATTGATTAGTTATGATAATCTGGTGCGTGAAAACGAAGAACTTAATCGGGATGGCGAAAGGCTTGAGTTTATATTTAAAAATTATAATAGATTGGAATTAATTAAATTTGAAGATGTTTTTTGGACTAATTTAAACCATCATGATGATTCATTCTCATCTATGAGAGAAGCTATTGATAATGCTATGCGGAGCGAGAAATAATGGAACAATCCCTATCAGACAAACTACGCGAATACATACCAAACGGTGACGGTTACAATAGCGACTTTGCAAACACGCTTTACGAAGCCGCCGAACTAATCGACAAACTAACCAAAGAAAATAACGAGCTTAGCGCGGCTATTGAGCAGATGAAATATTGTGGTAAGGATTATTTATGAGAATGCCAGAGATTATAAAATCTACCCAGATAACTAAATGGGTAATTAATGAAGTGCAAGTTAATGGTAAATGGATTCCAGCCAGACCTGAGCCAAGAAACTGCATAATGTCATTTAGTCAAAGATTTATTGCCGCATGGCGTGTATTTATTGGCAAGTATGATGCATTTGAATGGGTTGATAAATGACAGTAGCAGATAGAATAAGACGTGCTCACAAACCCATGTTTATATATCATCGTTTAAACTGTGCTTTAAATGAGTGCATTAAAAAACAATGTATATTTTTTGATGATTACATTGCTGTTGGAGTTTTTACATTCATCGACTTCTCAAAAATAATTTTAAGGATTTATCGTGACTAAAAAAAGCGAAAATGATAGCCCACGCTCAATATTATCTCATGGTGGGTTGTGATGACTAGAGAAGAAATAGCCGAACAGTTCCAACTTAAATATAAATTTGATGGAGAAATTCACAGGAAACTCTCTCTTGACTTTGCAGAACACATATCGTCTATTGCCGAAAAACAGGCTTATGAGTGTTGCCACAAAGCGTTACTTGACATGCCAAGCAATCACGCCATTATATTTGCACGGCAGGTTATTGGTAAAATGATTGAGGATTTATCGAATAAGGGGGAATTAAAAACCAGCAAAAAACCTAGCGCGTTCCCATACGTCTGCTGAGTAATCATTTGAAGTTGAACCCTCATCCATTCCAGA
>CAIPPE010000271.1 GCA_903866825.1 uncultured Methylococcaceae bacterium | reverse complement strand
CCAGGTTAAACAATACCGGCACCATAACCGGCAATGCAACATCAAGCTTAGGCGCATTAACGAATAGTGGCACCATTACCAAGAATGCCCAAGCAACAGTCGATGCCTTAACCAATACCAACATCATAGGTGGCAATGCCGTAGCCGGTACAACGCTGACGAATAATGCAGGGGGCGCAATTGGTACAGTGGGTAGCGGAAATACAGCAACCGCTGGAACGACCTTAACCAACAGTGGCTTAATCATCGGTGATGCCATAGCCAATGGTGATAACTCGGCAATTCGCCTGGACAACTTTGGTAAGATTACAGGCAATGCGACAGCCACTTATGGTGGACTCATCAACGAAGCCCTGGCTAATATAGGGAATAGCGCGAGTAATAAAATTAACGCAGGAACAACCTTAAAAAATACCGGTACTCTCACCGGTAATGTGACGGCTGGCACTAGCTTAACCAACTCGGATACAGTTCCCGGAAGTATCGGTATTATTACGGGTTCAGCCATAGCCAGTACAACGCTTACGAATAATGCAGGGGGCGTAATTGGTAGAGTGGGTGCCGGAAATACAGCAACTGCTGGAACGTCATTAACAAATAGTGGAACAATAAATGGTAATAGTAAAGCTGTTACAGATATTGTTAATAATGCTACAGGTATAATTAACGATGGTGCACTCGCAGGAAACGATATTAATAACTATGGCGTTATTAACGGAACGAATATTCAAGCTGGAAGAGATATTACGGATGCTGGCGCTAATGCTCTCATTAACTTAAATAAATCAACTGGAACAGTTAGTGCAGTTAGAAATTTGTTTATTGATAACGGAGGAAGAATTAACTCAGCTAATAATGGTGATGCAAATATAAGCGCAGGGAGCACTCTTAAAGTAAGTAATGGGGGTGCTATAACAGCAACCAATACGGGTAATTTCAATGTTGTTGCTGGTGGAGATTTAACCGTACAAGATGCTAATTCTAAAATTGTTGCAAATAACACCAGTAATGCAGTTGTCAGCGCAGGTACTATTTTCGATAAGCTAGGTAATTTGATTCGCTCATTATCCGGCGGTAACTTGGTGATCAAATCTGCGGCTAGCATACAGAAATTAGTTGGCACTGGTAACCTTACTTTAGCAGCCCAACATGCAGACGCACCTAACACCGTTATAGTGAATGATTTTGGACAAAATACCGTAATACCAGTTGATGGAGGAAAATTTGTTGTACAGGACACTGGCTCAAATATTAAGGTTGCTCAAAATGGAAATTTAATTATCTCTGCAGATGCCCAGTTACCTAATGCTGCAAAAGAAAGCAATCAATTTACAAATATTTTCGACAAACAACAATATGCGTTCCAAGTATCAGAGGGTGCAGTGATTACTAAGAACAATGTTGGCAATATGGATGTTAAAGCACAAACAGTTTTTCTAAATGGAAATAAAGTAATTTCAGGCAACACAATGGGTTCGATCAATTTTGCTTCAGGGGATAGCAAGGGTTTTAATGGCTACTTTAAAATGTTAGATGCAACTATAGCTAATCACGGTGCTGTTACAGTTTCGAACTATACTTTAAATCTTGATCCATCAGGCATCCAATCAGATACAGCAATAAACTTAAATATTTATAATACAGATCAGGTTTACTATCCAAGTGTGATGACCGGTCTTAATTCTGTTATCGTAGGCACCAGCTTTTTGGACGCTCCTATTGGAAAAATAGTTATAAATGGAGTTATTCCTCCCACTACACCGATTCAAAATGTCAGTGTCGACATTGCTAGTGTTTCTGCAAGTAGAAATATTATCCCTGTATTACCCAAAAATCCTTGTGATGGAAGTAGTCAAAGTACTCTAAATGTCAAGAGGGTCGCAAGTTATGTTCCAGCGGAAAGTTCACAAGTGCCGTATTCAGTTTTAGGTAAAGCATCCGTTCAAAATTCAGTATCAAGTACAGAGGTTACCACGCCATTGGTTTTGGCAGCGTTAAATAATTCTGTAGAGTGTAAATAGGGAACACCATGAAATTTATTAATAAAAAAATTTGGCTTGTAAAGGTGTTTCCATACAAATCTATGGACTCAATTAAATTGGCTGGGTTGGCTCTTTTATCAGGTTTTATTGTAAGCTCTGAGTTAGTACATGCAGAGGGCGTTAGGATTGTCAATGACCCCACGACGAGTCCTAATCAAATGCAGTTAGATACTCCCGCGTTTACGGATAAGAATAAAGAAAAAGACAGGTTAGTTCTACCGCCTGTACCAACGTCAAAACAATTTCCCAATGAAGGGCGAATAGTTATACAAAAGGTCGAATTTTCAGGCAATAAAGTAATCAGTGATGAGGATTTGCAAAAAATTGTATTACCTTTTTTAAACCGTCCGTTGACCGTTCGTGACCTTGAAGAATTACGTTCTGGAATTACAGATAGATATGTTGATGCTGGGTATATTAATTCTGGAGCTGTTATACCAAGTCAATCTACAGCTAGTGGAATATTAAAATTAAATATAGTAGAAGGCAATTTAACTGAAGTACGATTAGAAGGAATGGGACGCTTACGAGAGAATTATCTTCGTGATCGTTTGTTGATTGGTGCGGGAACGCCTCTAAATTTAAAGAAATTACAGGATAAATATCAGATCTTGCTAAAGGATCCATTAATTGAGCAATTGAACGGTAGTCTTTTACCTGGATCTCATCCGGGTGAAAGTATTTTAACCGTAAACGTTAAAAGGACTCGTCCATACCAGTTATATGCAATTGCCGATGATTATACAACTCCATTAGTTGGAGGTTACACAGGGCGTGTTGGAGGTTGGGTAGATAACTTATCGGGTTTTGGAGAACATTTTGATGCCGAGTTCATGGGTACAGCTGGAGCCTTAGGTATTAATACCGGAGTTGATGCCCCATTAAATGCTTATGACACCCACGCTACTTTTCGATATAGCAATACTAACTCTTCTCTCATTGAAAGTGGCGTTAGCAAATTAAATATAAAATCGAATACTATTTCTTATGAAGCTGGAGTAAGTCATCCTATCTATCGTAGTGTTGGTCTGAATCTTACGGCTGGTCTAAATTTCGCAGTCAGAGAAAGCACTTCAAGTCTTTTAGATAGCACCGCCTATACCTTTACGGAAGGATTGCCATTTGGTGTAGGATCGACTAAAGACACCGTGATACGATTTTGGCAACAATATACTCAACAAGGCACTAATAATGCTTTAGTTATGCGCTCAACTTTCAATAAAGGTATTAATGCTTTGGGAGCGACCATTCAAAATGGTGGGTTACTTCCTACTGGCGATTTTTTTAATTGGTTGGGTCAATCACAATACCTACATCGAGTTATGGACAATGGAGCACATTTTGTTCTAAAAGGAGCGTTGCAATTATCTGCTAACCCCTTGCTACCCATGGAGAGGTTATCGACGGGTGGAGTCTATAGTGTTCGTGGTTACCGCGAGAACTATTATGTCCGGGATAATGGTTTTAACAGCAGTATAGAATTTCATTATCCTATTTTTGGAGGTGAATCTAAGGCCAAGCATAGTCTTTTCATAGTTCCTTTTATGGATTATGGTGCTGCCTGGAATAATGCTACTGTCTCTGTTTTAAATCCTCCTACCAATAATCTGCATTCAACCGGCATTGGTTTTAACTGGCATTATAGCCATATTAATACTGATTTTTATTGGGCACATGATCTTATTGGTGTCAAACCCATCAATGGGGGAAATAATATTCAAGATAACGGTATTCATTTCAAAGTTAGCCTTTTTGCGTTCTGATTTAGGAAACATAATTATTATGGAACAACTATTAATAGCGCTAATGCTCCTTTTTTTAACAGTTGGAAATTCAGCAGTTAATGCTGCAGACTCTGACGCTCTAACAGTTAATATTTCCAAACAAAGCTCAGAGTTAAGAGATAAGTTGGCTCGAGGTGAGGCTTACCGTGATAGCGGGAGTTTTGAATTAGCAGAAAATGAGTTTATTACTGTGTTGTCACAGGCTGAAAAGAGTGGTGACAAATTAACACAGGTGATGGCAAGTGCTGCGTTAGGATACAACTATTATTTGTCCAGAAATGACTTAAAGGCACAATCATTATTAGAGCGAAGTAATACATTAGTAAAGTCAGTTAATTCGCCTAGGCTAGCTGCGTTAATTGAAGATTATTTAGGGATGTTATTTGTTTCGTTAAATCTACCAGAAAAAGCAACAGTTAATTTTGAAAATGCTTTAAAAAATGCCAGGTTAGTTTCTGATAACGATCTCATAGCTGGGATTCAGGTTAATCAAGCGCAACTTGAGCAGGATGATCTTAAGCACTTAAATCAACTGAAAGCAATTAAACAGGATGTCTTGAAGCTTAATAACCGACAATTGAAAATAAAGTTATTGCTTAACATGGGGGAGCAATTATTCACTATTCCAACGGATAAATTTGTAGATTCAAATAGGCAAGAGTTGTTTAAAACTTCTTATGACACTCTCCATCAAGCCTATGTATTAGCAGATGCTGATAATGAAATAAGATTACGTTCCCAGGCAGAAGGGTATTTAGCTCGCTTATATTCTAACCAAGATGCATTAGATTGGTTAGATAAGGCGATTTCTGATGCTCAGCAAGTTAATGCAATAGATTTATTAATGCAGTGGGAAAAGCAAAGTGCCGATATATTTCGTGCAAAGGGTGATTATGATGCCGCATTAAAATCTTATAAGCGATCAGTTAAATGGTTAGCAGATATTCGTTATGGTTTGCCCGTTAATCTCCACAACGGACATTCTTCAATTAAGGAGATAATCGATCCTATATACAGAGGCTTAGCCGATGTGCTTTTGTTACAGGCATCTAAAACACCCGACCCTGAAAACAAGGAAAAGTTGATAAAAGAAGCCATCGATTCTATGGAAACAATTAAGCAAACTGAGCTTGAGGACTTTTTTAAAGATCGTTGTTTAATAGATGAAAAAACAGTGACTAATTTAAAGGACATCAATCTTCCTGGGATTGGTATTATTTATCCTATAATTTTGTCTGATCGACTGGAGTTATTGTTTAAAGACGGTTCCAATACTCATTTTGAACAAAAAACGGTACTGGTTTCTTCCTCTGAGGTTGTTTTAACTTCTACAGAAATGGCACAGTTTCTTCGACAAGGACAAGGAAACTACCGGAAAGCCTCTCGTAAACTTTATGAGTGGCTGCTTAAACCCTTTGATAGTGAATTGAAAGAAAAAGGCTTAACTACTCTTATATATGTACCTGATGGGACCTTACGTAAGATTCCATTTTCGGCATTACTTAATGGTAAAACCTTTGCAGTAGAAGAATACACTATAGCAACTTTACCTGGGTTGAATATAAAAAATGCAATAACAAATCGCGATAAAAAACCAAAAGCATTAATTGCGGCTCTCAGTAAGCCAGATGGTGCATCTATTGATGAACTGCTGAATTATTCTGCCAACAGTGGGTTAACTGAGGGGGAGCAGAGTTTAATTAAGTCGCATGAATCTCAAAGTACGTCTTCATCCACAAAGATAACAAGAGAAGCGTTGGTTGATGATTTAAGTCTTCCTGCTGTAAATGATGAAGTTAAATCCTTACAAAAAAACATTGATAACACTACTATGTTAAATCAATCCTTTACTTCCGGGGGATTTAAAGATTCTGTAAGTTCTAGAGATTATTCTATTGTTCATGTTGCTTCACATGGTTATTTTGGTAAAAGCGCCGACCAAAGCTTTGTTATGGCCTATGATCACACAGTTAAATTGGGTGAGTTCCAATCTTTCCTGGGTTATGATAAAAGCAATAAGAATCCGATTGATTTATTGACGCTGAGTGCTTGCCAGACAGCTGAAGGTGATGAT
>CAIPPE010000270.1 GCA_903866825.1 uncultured Methylococcaceae bacterium | reverse complement strand
AGTAACAAACTTCTCAACCGGATTAGAGAAATTATACGTGTTCATCTTATTGGCTTCTGGACTGGTAGCCGTCACTTTAAACACGTATTTGGTTCCGATTTTTAAATGTGACAGAGTGCCTTTGGTGCTAGAGAATAAGGTAAAGTACCATTCTGCATCGTCAGCTGGGGCAGGGGTAGGCGAATAAAGTACTAGATATTCAGTCGCTTGAGCAACGAAGCCAATCTCAAAATAAACTTCACCCGAGTTATTCCCGTATCGCACAATTAACGTGGGTGCTGGCAAAATATCGATAGGTGCGGGTAATCTTGAGAGAGCGAAGCCAGAGCTATCTAATTTGACCAGATCGGCGCCTGAATTCTGATTGACTATACTTTCACAGCCGCTCAAGTGATTTTTAATGTTTAGCTGGTCATCAATAGGCTAACTGATCTAATGTAATTCCTAACGCTTCTGCCGCTTTGATTAGTGTTGCCTTGCGTGGTCGTTTAGCGGACTCGATCTGCGCGTAACCCGCTTGGCTAATCCCCATTCGTTCAGCCATGTCAGCTTGAGTTAACATCAAGTATTCACGCCATGCCTGTAACATACTGACCTCATCCATAATGTGTTTGCCAGCAACTGCATTAGGAATCATACCAGGGCGAACAACATTGGGTATTTTAATAAAATCAGCATAAGGCACTACCACAAATGCTGGCTTACCATCATTGCCAAGAATAGTTTGATAGTTAGTAAGTATGCTCATCGCGTTTTTTCACCTCTTCAATGTCAATAATGTGCACGTTGCCGTCGAACTCAAAAAACACTCGATAACTTCCTACCCGTAAGCGATAGCTGTAGTCATGGTTAGTTAGCTTTTTAATGCCCTGGCAATTAGGGAAATCAATTAACGCTTGAGCTTCGACATAAATCTTTTTACGGGTTGAAGGCTCTTTGATTTTCTCAATTTGTTTTAAGGCTTTAGGTTTCCAGTTAATGTCGTTCATTTGACTAATTATAAGTATTTTATAAGTATAATCAAGTGTAGGTTAATATTGCAGGCATTACGTGATCAATAAACAAGGTAACAATATTAGACCTTATGGAACAAACTTCTCAACCGGATTGGAGAAATTATACGTGTTCATCTTATTGGCTTCTGGACGGGTAGCCGTCACTTTAAACACGTATTGGGTTCCGCTTTTTAAATGTGACAGAGTGCCTTTGGTGCTAGAGAATAAGGTAGTACCATTCTGAATCGTCAGCTGGGGCAAGGGTAGGTGAATAAAGCACCAGATATTCACGCCATGCCTGTAACATACTGACCTCATCCATAATGTGTTTGCCAGCAACTGCATTAGGAATCATAACTTGCTGTAGGTAAATGCCGAGTGTACCAAGAACTAACTAACCATCTAATAACTCTTCTGCTGTAGTTGCATCAAAAATTTGTTTAGTCCATGATTCAATCAGTTCAGCGTTTGCAGCACGCACTTTATCCTGTAATTGTTGATTGACTGAACCAAATTTGGATTTTAGTAATAACAAGAAAAGCTTAGACGCTTCTTCTTGTCTACCCTCCTCAAGCCCTTCCTGTTTAAGTATTTGCGCTAGCCCCATCATCTCACCTGCTTTGTTTAGATAGTTTGTACGAAACTCAGTCATTTCT
>CAIPPE010000269.1 GCA_903866825.1 uncultured Methylococcaceae bacterium | reverse complement strand
CTGTTTACTCTAGGGTCTTCAATACTTGAAAAATGATGAATAATAGAAGGCGTTGGTTTTTCTGTCATTTAAAATCAAAATGATAGACTTGACACCTTATTTAAATTCTATTTTCAAATGTTTTTAAGCGCGATTGCCCTGTCCCCAGGCATAGAGTTACGGATACGATCATATATCATAATTCAATATGTCAACTTGCCCCCAAAATGCTATTGTTATAAAATTTTAAACAGTGTGTAGAAAAATAATACCCTAATCAACGCACATAATATTACCGATTCGATCACGGTAGAGAATTTTATAACTATTGAGAGAGCTTGTATGGATCAATCTAAGAATCCCCTTTTTGGATTCCTAAATAAAAACAACAATCACTCTAAGCCTGACTCATCTACCCAGCATCCCAAGGAAGCTGACCCAGAAGGCTTAGCTAAAAAAACCTTGGTACCCGGCTCGGACGGTGAACATTATTTACAAAAGAAGTATGGTACCGAAGATCGTGCAAATGCCTTCTATAATGCGCAAGTGCTGGATTATTTGGCTCCTAAGATGCAAGAGTTTATTGTTAAGCAGGAGTTTATGTTTGTATCAACCTCTGACGGGCACGGAGAGTGCGACTGTACCTCAAAATTCGGTACGCCAGGATTTATTCGGGTACTCAATGAGAAGTACATTATCTATCCAGAAAGGCGCGGCAACGGGGTTTTTGCCAATTTAGGCAATATTCTGGAAAACCCTCATATCGGATTGCTGATCATCGATTTTTTTCAAGATACCATTGGCCTTCATATCAATGGCAAAGCCCGTATTATTGAACATGAAGACTTGATGAAATATGAAGAAAATCTTCCTCAGAGTCTGCTCGAAGAAATCAGGCTAGAAGGTCCAAAGCAGCCAGAACGCTGGATTATGGTTGAGGTTGAAGAAGCCTATGTGCAATGCTCCAAACATATTCCGCTTCTCAAAAAAGAAGATAAGCGTATTGACTGGGGTACTGACAACGCCTCAGCCAAAAAAGTGGATTATTTCCAGTTGCAAGGCATTCCACTTTATGACCGAATAGGCGGCGACAAATCTATGGAGATAGCGGTTGATTTGTTTTATAAGAAAGTATTAGAAGACGAACTGGTAGGTAAATTCTTTGCTGATACTGACATGGAGAGTCAACGTCTTAAACAAAAATCCTTTTTGGCCATGGCTTTCGGAGGCCCCTATCAATATACCGGACTGGATATTCGAGCTGGGCATAAACATCTGGTTGAACGAATGGGTTTAACCGACATTCATTTCGACCGGGTAGGGGCCATCTTCAATGAAACACTGATTGAACTCCGAGTGCCAGAAAAAGAAATCGACAGAATGATGGAAATCCTGGAAACCTTCCGTGGTGATGTTTTAGGACGTTAATCGACAGGGAATTAAACCATGCAAAAACAACACAATAAAACCAACATTAGCGACAATCTTTGGGCGAAAGAATTATTTAAATCTAAAAAGCCTGTGTTTCTGGAGCACGCGCCAAAAAAATCTTTGGAAGACAAGTCTTCAATAAAAATAACGGCCAGCAGTGATGTCTGGATCAGCAATTTGTTTAAAGGTTATGACGCTAATTTAGCGGCCAATGACAGATTGTCCGTGCTGAAAGACGGCATTGTTGTACAGGAAATAATGCTGGAACTTCTGGATCTTGTCACCATTGTAGGTAGACACCCTAGCGCTGATATTCAATTAGAATCTTATAAGCTTGGAATGTACCATCTTGGCATTATCAAACATGAGCAGAAATATTATGCAGAAAGCATGGATTTGACAGCCGGCAGTCTAATCAATCGCAAAAAGATGAAACTTGAGCAATGGATTTTACTAAGAGACGGCTATCTAATCGACATCCCGGGTTATCAACTCCGTTTCGACTTACCCAACACACCCGCTCCAGAAGAAGCAGACGACGATACACTAGAACTTGAAGAACTGCTGGAAATACCCGATTTTTTCTACACCCCAAAAATTGCACCACCAGCGCTATGCCCGTTAATGTCTCATCTGGTCGATAACCGCGAGGCCATTAATGTCTGGAGTGAAGGTGTTACAACATTAGTTGTTGCCGACATTATTGAAGAGACACATGACACCAAAACATTCCGTTTTGTCGGAGAGACTCCGTTATTGTTTTCTTATAAACCGGGCCAGTTTGCAACTTTTCTATTACCCATAGACGGTAAAATCGTTCAACGCTCTTACAGTATGTCATCGTCGCCTTCTCGTCCGCATGTTATGGAAATTACTGTGAAACGGGTTCCAGGCGGATTGATATCCAATTGGTTATGTGATAACGTAAAATTGGGAGACCTATTAAACATAAGAGGACCATCCGGAAAATTCACCTGTTTCGAATACCCCTCGAACAAAATGCTCTTCATCGGAGCCGGGAGCGGTATTACCCCAGTCATGTCCATGTCACGCTGGGTTGCCGACACTGCTGCCGATGTAGACGTCAAACTTTTAGCGTGCTTTCGCTCACCCAACGAAATAATCTTCCGTAAAGAACTGGAATTATTATCAGCCCGTCACCGCAGTTTTCAAGTAGCGGTCACAGTCACATCGGGTTGGCAAGGCACAGAATCCTGGACAGGTTATACCGGACGTATCAGTCCACAAATGATACAGATTATAGCGCCTGACTTTATGGATCGCCATCTATTCATGTGCGGCCCCGAGCCCTTTATGGAGAGTGTCAGACGGGTCATGCAGGGCTTAGGCTTCAACATGAACAATTTTCATATGGAAAGTTTTGGCTCAGCCCGAACAGCCGCAGGAGATGATGACACCAAAAAATCGATCGTACTGAGTGGAACGCAACATAAAGTACATTTCAGCAAAACAGGCGTTACGGTTGATACCGATGAGAATATCCCCTTACTGAATTTAGCGGAAGCGCACGGGATTGAAATTGACTACAGTTGCCGCTCAGGCAGTTGTGGCGCTTGCGCAGTAAAATGCAGCGGTGAAATTGCTGAGGGATCGGAATGTGGGATTACTAAAAAAGAGAAAGAAGCCGGGTATATTTACGCCTGTTGCAGTGTCGCTAAAGGCGATTTGGAAATCAATGCCTGATCTTGTTTAAATGACGAATATGAGAGATTGTTGATGATATTACTCTTAAGTCAGTCGTTGCTTTCCCAATTTATAGAATGCTATGAAGATGAATCCGTTCGAATATCAAACTATCCAATAAGCATAACCCATCGACAAAAAGATTTTCGTTGAATATGACTAAACTAGTCGTTATTGGAAACGGTATGGCGGGAATGCGTACCGTAGAAGAATTACTAAGTGCTGATCCAAACCGATATAAAATCACCGTGTTTGGTTCCGAGCCTCATGGTAATTACAATCGGATTATGTTGTCTTCGGTACTGAGCGGTGAAAAAGGCCTTGATGAAATCTTTATCAACGATCTCGATTGGTATCACAAACATCAGATCACACTCCATTCTGGAGCCGAAAAAACGGTAATTCGCATTGACCGACGTTTGCGAAAAGTCTATACCCAAGATGGAACAATTGCTGATTATGATCGACTTCTAATTGCCACGGGTTCTAATGCCGTTATTGCAGACATACCGGGTAATACTTTAAACGGTGTCATTAGCTTTCGAGACATTGCCGATGTCCAGAAAATGCTATCTTACAGCAAGAATCACAAGAAAGCCATCGTGCTAGGCGGTGGATTATTAGGTCTTGAAGTCGCTAATGGACTGACCTTACGCGGCATGGATGTCACTGTAATTCATAATAATGCTGCATTACTGAATCGTCAACTGGATACTCAGGCAAGTCAAATACTTCAGGCTGAACTGGAGCAAAAAGGCTTAAAGTTTAAAATGGATGCCAAAGTGAACTGTTTGGTGGGTAATGACAACGGCCATATTACTGCTGTGCATCTTAAAAACGGTGAAGAAATCGCTTGTGATTTATTTGTAATGGCTATTGGCGTACGACCTAATATTAAGCTAGCCAAAGCCGCAGGTCTCTACTGTGAAAAAGGCATTGTGGTCAATGATACCCTGCAGAGTTATGATCCTCGTATTTATGCCGTAGGAGAATGCATTCAACATCGAGGTGGAACCTTTGGCCTCGTTGCGCCCTTGTATGAGCAAGCTAAAGTCTGCGCCAATCATCTCTGTGCTCATGGCGCATTTCATTATGTCGCACTGCCTACGGCAACTAAACTTAAAGTCACCGGTATTAATCTGTTTTCGATGGGCGACTTTATAGGTGATGAGACCTCAGAAACGATTCATTTTAGTGACACTGCCTTAGGTATCTACAAAAAGCTCGTCATCAAAACAAACAAACTGGTGGGTGCTGTATTATATGGTGATACTCAGGACAGTTATTGGTACCAGGAGTTACTCGAAAAAGATGAATCCATTGCCGCAATCAGAGATGCAGTCATCTTTGGAAAAGCCTATGTTTAATCAACCCAGAATCATTCAAACGACCTGCCCTTATTGCGGTGTAGGTTGTGGCATTAGTGCTACGGTGAATGAAGCGCATCACGCCGTTAAAATTGCAGGCGATCAAACACACCCTGCCAATACCGGACGCTTATGTTCTAAAGGTTCTGCTTTAGGTGATACGCTTGACTTAAACAGTCGCTTATTAAACCCGCATATTAACGGT
>CAIPPE010000268.1 GCA_903866825.1 uncultured Methylococcaceae bacterium | reverse complement strand
CTAAAGATGCTTTCCATAAATTCATGACTGCCTTTAGTAATAGATTGGTGGTGACCTTATCATACTCTATATTTTCGTAATGTTTGTAGGCTTTTCCAGGGCTGTTACCCTGCTGAATAGCATTAATCTGGAGAGCCATAAGCTTGTCTTTAGTTAAAATATGATACGTCAGCCAGGAATTGATGAAACAGACGGTTTTTTCAATAAGCGCAAGTAATTCTTCTTCCGAAGAAACATGTGTCCATATATTATCAACTTCTTTAATAAAGGACAGGTGTTCAATTCTGTGAATAGTGTAATGGCGTGTATCAATCCTGCTGTGTAACATGAGTAATTCCTCCTCCACGAAATGCTTGTCTGCACAGGCAACCAGTAATCTTAAAACTTCATCAATCGATCTTTCATTATGATCGTTTATTTTGCAGCGTTTTGCCAAATCGTCAAGAAGCTCGAACAATTTTATTAGCTGGCTATCTACAATTTCAATTTTGGTAGCAAAAATATCTGACCAGACTATCATTTATTATCCTTCTGGACGCTGACGAAATATGAGGTTGTTATTATGGGTACGGCAAAAATGTATCTACTTTAAAAGCAGGGTAAACATGGGCGTTCAGATCCCCACTTTGGGAAAATGCGTGGGAGGATAGTTGGAGCCTCAGTCAATTATTTTTGCTCTTTTCCTGGCAATAGTTATCTGATGAATGTCAATCCAGAGTGGACACCAAGGTTTTGTGCCCGGTGCCGTAACAAGTGATCCATGAGGACGATTGCCATCATTGCTTCTGCTATGGGCGTTGCGCGGATGCCCACACAGGGATCATGACGGCCTTCAGTGATAACTTCAACAGCTTCACCTACCAAATTGATACTTTTTCCGGGTAAACGCAAGCTTGAGGTCGGCTTTAAGGCAATGCTTGCCGTGATATTTTGACCGCTGGAAATTCCACCAAGAATACCTCCAGCATGATTACTTAAAAATCCCTCCTGGCTTATTTCATCCCTAAATTCAGTTCCTTTACTGTTGATACAGGCAAAACCATCACCGATTTCGACTCCTTTGACGGCATTAATACTCATCAGGGCATGAGCCAAATCCGCATCAAGGCGATCAAAAACAGGTTCTCCAAGCCCAGGTGGAACGTTATTGGCAGTGACTTCTATTCGTGCGCCAATTGAATTACCACTTTTACGCAGGGCATCCATATAGGCTTCCATTTCTGAAATTTTGTTAGCATCAGGGCAAAAAAACGGATTATTTTCAATCTCTGCCCAGTCAATTTTATCAATTTTGATGGGGCCAAGTTGAGATAAAAAGCCTCGAATTTCAACGCCAGCCAGATCCTTAAGGTATTTTTTAGCGATAGCTCCGGCTGCAACACGCATAGCCGTTTCACGCGCTGAAGAACGCCCACCGCCACGATAATCCCTGAAACCGTATTTTAGCTGATAGGTGTAGTCAGCATGTCCAGGTCTGAAAGACTGCTGAATAGTAGAATAGTCTTTGGAGCGTTGATCGGTGTTTTCTATTAACAGGCCAATGGGCGTTCCCGTTGTTTTCCCTTCAAAAACACCTGATAATATTTTGACCTCATCAGCCTCACGTCTTTGGGTGGTATGTCTTGAAGTACCCGGTTTTCTTCGATCCAGATCTTTTTGTATATCGG
>CAIPPE010000267.1 GCA_903866825.1 uncultured Methylococcaceae bacterium | reverse complement strand
GATCAAGTATGGCATTATCGGTGATGTGGCGCTTTTTAATTTTATCGAAGCAAATCATCAGAAATTCCTTCAAGGGAATATCGACGTGCTGAATTTTATCGTCAAACGCTGCGCCCAGATCAAGGCAACTCGAAAAACGTTTCGGCAGTTTACCAACTTGGGCAATCGATAAGTTAGAGAACGCAGCAGAGCAAGAATTAGATATTTGGAGTGAATCTATTTTAACCGCTGAAACATTGAACGCTGTATTTGACAATGATACCACTCATTAATAGTCATTCAGAATTCATTGAGAATAGACGGAAGTTCATCAGTCAAAACCGATGGTCTTAGTAACAGTAACATTTTAAACTTGTCTCAAATACTGCCATTTACTGTTACCCTTAATACAATAAGTAGTCTACACGCTCTTGTTCCCAGGCGCGTTCATCAGGACAGGTGATCGCATCAAGATCAGCGGGAGTGGCTTCTGCATCATCAACCCATTCACGTAACAAGGGTGAGCCATTGATAACATCAATGGCTAAGCGATCCAGTTCATATTCATAAGGAAAGTCTCGCCATAGAGGATAGTCCGGATGTAATTGACGTAATACTTTAAAGGCTAATGCCTGTAAGCGCCAAGGCTGAAAGGTATCATGATGATAAGAAGGATCTTCAACATGAATTTGTACACCCGCACAGAGCGTGTGTGCATGTTTATGAAAAGTAGGTTCAAACCAGCATTCACGCAAACGACAACCGGTTAACCACTGGGGCGCTAACGCATGCATGGTTTTAATTAACGCACGAGCATCAAGGTCGGGCGCACCAAACAGTTCCAGAGGCCGCGTCGTGCCCCGTCCTTCAGATAGTGTGGTCCCTTCTAACATAACAGTGCCAGCATAACAGCGGGTCATCCAAAGGTTAGGGGCATTGGGACTGGGATTAATCCAGGTCCGTTCATATAATGGCCAACCGTATCCGGGGGCTGCTTCAGGTTGCCAGTCTTTCAGGGTAATGATCTGGCAATCGACGTTTAACGATAACGTTTTAATAAACCAACCGGCCAGTTCGCCTAGGGTTAAGCCATGACGCATAGGTAACGGACCAGCACCCACAAAACTTTCCCAACCCGGATGGAGTCTTAAACCTTCTACTGGACGACCGGCAGGATTAGGACGGTCAAGTATCCAGACGGTTTTTTGGTGAGTCGCAGCGGCTTCCAAGAGATAGCGCAAGGTGGTGATAAAGGTATAAATACGGCAGCCAAGATCTTGCAAATCAATGAGTAACACATCGAAAGTATCCATCATAGCTGCCGTGGGACGTCGGACTTCGCCATACAGACTAAAGACCGGAATACCTAATAGCGGGTCGATAAAATCAGGCGATTCCATCATATTATCCTGTTTGTCACCACGTAATCCATGTTGGGGGCCAAAGGCGGCGCTGAGGGTGATGTCGGGTAACTTGGCTAAGGCATCTAATGAATGCGTTAAGTCTTGAGTGACTGAAGCCGGATGTGCCAATAAAGCAATGCGTTTGCCAGTAAGTGGTTTGCGTAAGGAGGCTTCTTCTAGTAAACGGTCAATACCAAATTTCATGTGTATAAAATTAATTCAGGTTGGATAAAGTAATAAAGCCCGCGCGGTGGTGAAAGTTGGGTTGATCTTCAGGATGCTTTAAAGCCCAGTAAGCGTGTTGTCCTGTACTCGTTTCAATGACAGCCTTTAAGCCTAATTGGATGGATGAATTGGCTTTAATCATCGGTAAATCGGCTGCGGCAACACGGGCTTCAAGGCGTAAATGGGTAGATGATTGAGTCACAACAATAATCGGGGCTTGGATTAGATGCCAATCAGTTTTACGTACGCGATAGTCACTAAAAGCATAGCTTGCCCATTGCGTTGACGGTGAAAAGTTGAATTCATAGTAACCGTCTTCATCATTTACCGCGATAAATAGCTCAAAGCAGGTATGTGCCCACAAGCCATCTACGGGTTCTGAGGTTTTCAAAGCCGGGATTTTAATTTGATCAATGCTACCGATCAGTTCATAGTGAATAAGTAAGTCACCTTGAGGCTCATGGTGTAGTGTGACTTGTATCTCATTGACAGGGGATTTCTGATTAGAGGGATGGCAAATAAGTGCTTGAGTGATCATTCGATCATTTTCCTAAAACCCGCTTGATGAGTCAATATGAGCATTACCGTTAAAGGTTAAAAACGGGAGTGCAATAGCTTCCTAAATATTCAGTCCCCCTCTTTGAAAAAGAGGGGTTAGGGGAGATTTTATCCGCTATTGCCTATCCAGGAAATTAGATCCTTAATAGCCTAGCGGGTTATGATGGACCTAGGTGTTTCTGTACCATCACTATCAGCAGCATTTTTAACAAAAATTTGTTTTAATCGGTTAAAGGCTGACCATAGTGTCGTATCCATAATGGTTTCGTTACCGATAGAAACAATGATTCTAGTAAGTTGGGGCATTTTGTCTTTAGCCGACGCGATATAAATCGGTTGAACATAAAGTACCGCATGTCCCATAGGTAAAATAATCATACGACCCATTTCAACAACCGAACCGTATTGTCCCCATAGTGTAAATTGAGCGGATATCTCAGGGTCTTGTTGAGTGAGTGCTTCAATTTGAGCGGGGCCATTGACCTGAATATCTTTACCAAATTTATAGATGGTAATGCCCGGCTTATAGCTTGTATCGCCGCAAGTTTTTTTATCCATAGTGCCTGCCACACCAATCATACTCAGATTAGACCGATTAACGGGGGTCATCGGCTCAATCAAGACAAATTCTTCGGAATCATTACAATTGCCAAAGTCCATGGTTTGATAATAAGGCTGTACCGGTTCGCCACGAACCTTGGCTTGTGCCCAGGTTTCTGCCTGTTCATAGAACAGCTCAGGGCTTTGCTGGTGATATTTGGCATACATTTTCATTTGTAGATAATAAAGATCACGGGGGTAACGCAAGTGTTTCTTTAATTCCAAAGGTATTTCGTCCAGATTTTTAAATAATCCGGGGTAGGCATTATCATAAGCCTTGATGATTGGATCAGAAGGATCTGAAATATAAAAATCCACATCACCATCATAGGCATCTACCACTATTTTGACGGAGTTACGGATATAGTTGAAGTTTTGTTTACCGTCCAGGAAATCATGCTCTGAAGGTTTTGAGTCTGGATATTTGTTAGAGATGGTATAAGCATCCTGAATCCAGTAAAAACGATCGCTATTGATCACTAGGTAAGGGTCTTTATCCAAGTGTAGAAAAGGTGCAAGGGTATGAATACGCTCAGTAATGTTTCTACGTATCTTGACCTTGCTTTGGGTAGAGATATTGCTAGAGAAAAATATTTTTTCATCTTTGAAGTAAAAAGAGAATAGCCATTTTCTAAAGAGCGATGGAATTGGAATACCGCCTTCACCATGATATTCGAGGGCAATACTGGGGTCACTGCCTGCAATGGCTTCGATGTTTAGTTTATTAGGGACTATGGCATATTCATAGTGTTCTAGGCCATAGTAAATATCAGGATGTTCGACTTTAAAGCCAACATCAGAATTCATATTTAAATCACGTAAATACCAGACTAAAGGTTTGTTGGCGTCCTGTGCCGCTGGTGTAACCGCCGCCCCATAGCCATGGGTGTAACGTAGGTGAATGTTTTCCCAGTTTTGTGCTTCTGGCGGTAATTTAGAGGTGTTAACTTCTCTGGCTGCTAAATTGACCTGGCGGGTGTGATCAAGCACAAAATAACGGTCTTCATCAACAGATAATATTTTGTAATAGGGTCTAATTTCTTGTAATTGTTTATAGCTGTCAATAATAAATTCTCTATCCCATACTGGAATATTCTCAAAGCGTTTTTGAGTGCCCCAAGTATCGATATCTTCAGTTGCGTTGAGTTTAATCGACTGATCTACGACATTGATGTTTTTTAAATCATAAGCGCTCAGTGTGGCATCAATATTTTGTTGCATGAATGGCTTGTTAGTCTTTACCGGGTTCGGATTGACGATGTATTTATGTACTAAATTAGGGATAAGCTCAATTCTGGGCAAGACAATCGCGAAGATAAACAGGCTTAATGAGATTACAAGCGGTATTTTAACCCGATGTTTTTCTGAAAAAATAAAGAAACCCGCAGAGAGTGCTGTCGCTATGAACGTTATAATTTCTAGCCAGATAAGTGGTAATTGATAGCGTATTTCTACAAATCCCGGACCATAAAAGATCGGCTCATGGGTAGTGGTATACAGTAGATTGAAACGGTCAAGCATGAAGCCCCAGACCACGAAAGCAACCACAAAGCTTAATAAAATGCTCAGATGTACTTTAACACCCAACGGATATTCTTTGCTTTGGTTCGGTATAAAGACATGTTCAAGCCAATATAAGAGGCCAATTGAAAAGAACAATAAAATCGCTGTGATTAATAGCTCTTTTTGAATGAGAATAAAGGTCGGATAAGACAGCATGTAAAAGCTGACATCATTGCCATAAACGGTTTCGTTAATACCGGAGTCGCGCCCAAAAAAGAATAACAGGGCGTCTTCCCATTGGTTATAAAAGGGAATAGCAATAAAGATCGCAAGCGCTAATGAAATGGGCGTGTAAACTTTTGCTGAGCCATTCATGAAGATATCGGCGAAGCGTTGAAAGCTGCGACGACTCTCTAGATTATTGAATGTTTCATTAGTTGCGTTGATGCCTAGATAACGTGAGGCAATCCAGAAATGGAAAAAGAAAATGGAGAAGAACAGCAGGGTTACGCCACCGGATAGAAAAAACTTATACAGTAGTCTTAGCCAGAAGTAAGTTTCAAGTTTTAACGATTCGTACCACCACAGGTCAACAAACAGGTCAATAAATACGAAATGGAAAGCGACAAACAAAATGATAGCGACGATAAGCGTCACTCCAATGATCGCGGGTAAAAACTTCATGTTCCGCATAGTGTCCTCAAATAAATAATAGTATTAATGATGGTGGGTTTTTGCATTTTAATGGTCAATGTACTTTTAACCCAGCTAATCCATTTAAGGCGCTATTCTACCACCCAATGAATGGATAGTAATGTTTAGCGAGTAAGGTATTGTGCTTCCTTTATAAATTTAGGCATATTTTATATCGGTGTAGTAGCCAAATGCAGGGTCTGGTGATCTAAAAAGGTGCGTGAGGAGGGGTATAGTTGCTTAATTGTGGAGCATTACCGGCAAGTTGGCGGTAATTATTGAGTGCTATTTTTATAACAGGGTCGATTTATAAGGATTAAGAGCGCTTTGGCATAGCCATTGCTTTTATTATCACAGGCACTTGAACTCTCCTGTGTGTTGCCACTAAAAGGCACTTAATAAACATTAAGTGCCTTCTTTTTTTTCGGGTAACTTTAAAAAGCCGTTTAACGTAAGTTACAAAGCCTTAAATATTACTTCTGCACTAGCGAGTGTTTTATCTAAATCTTCGTCTTTGTGGGCTGCTGATACAAAGCCTGCTTCAAAAGCTGAAGGCGCTAGATAGATTCCCGCTTCAAGCATACTGTGAAAAAAGCGTTTGAATAAAGCCTGATCACATTGCATGACTTGCGCAAAAGTTGAAATCTGCGGTTCTGGGCTAAAAAATAAACCAAACATACCACCTACCTGGTTAGTCGTCAGGGCAATACCGGCTCGATTGGCAACTTCTTTTAAGCTATGGGTTAGTTTCTCTGTTTTAAGAGTTAACTCCTTATAAAAACCGGGTTGAGCGATGAGTTCAAGCGTCTTTAGTCCGGCTGCCATTGCTACGGGATTTCCAGATAAGGTACCCGCTTGATAGACAGGGCCTAAGGGAGCAAGATGCTCCATAATTTTAAGTTGGCCGCCAAAGGCACCGACAGGCATCCCACCACCGATAATTTTACCTAAGGTGGTTAAGTCGGGTTTAATGTTATAAACGCCTTGTGCGCCATTAAGGCCTACTCTAAAGCCAGTCATCACTTCGTCAAAAATTAATACACTACCATATTGGTCACAGACTTGACGCAAGGTTTCCAGAAAACCCGGGATCGGGGGAATACAGTTCATATTGCCAGCAACAGGTTCAACAATAATGCAGGCAATTTGCTCACCTATTGCTTCAAATAATGTTTTGACTGATTCAGAATCGTTATAAGTCAAAGTCAGTGTGTCTGCTGCAACGGAAGCGGGCACGCCCGGTGAGCTGGGTACACCAAACGTCAAAGCACCTGAGCCGGCTTTTACCAATAGGGAATCAGAATGACCGTGGTAGCAGCCTTCGAATTTAACAATTTTATCTCGTCCCGTATAACCTCTTGCTAAACGAATAGCGCTCATGGTGGCTTCTGTACCAGAGCTAACCATTCTAACCAATTCACACGAGGGAACTAACTCACAAACCCGTTGAGCCATTTGTGTCTCAATTTCAGTCGGTGCGCCAAAGCTTAAGCCTTTTTCTGCAGCTGTTTTAACCGCAGCAATCACTTCAGGATGAGCATGGCCTAAAATCATGGGCCCCCAAGAGCCAACATAGTCTATGTAGCGTTTGCCTGTGCTATCAAATAAATAAGGGCCATTGGCATGATCAATAAAAACGGGAGTTCCTCCTACGCCACTAAAAGAGCGTACGGGAGAGTTAACGCCACCTGGTATGAATTGCTTGGCATCAGAAAATAAAATAGTTGCTTCGGTCATAATATAATTTTTAAGGTTACAATGAAGGGCGAAAAGAAAAGGCCAACTTTATCATGATTGAAAGCGCTGAGCGCGTTCACGTATTTAAAAAAGTTGTATTTTCTTGCTAAATAATTTAATTCTGGAATAGCAAATGAAATCAAGAGAAAGGCGACATGGTTTGGTTGTCGTTAATACTGGCGAAGGTAAAGGAAAATCTTCTAGCGCTTTAGGCATGGTTTTTCGGGCAGCAGGCTGGAATATGAAGGTGTGTGTTATCCAGTATATTAAAGGTCAGTGGCAAACAGGTGAACAAAAAGCTGCCGCGCGTTTTGATAATATTGAATGGCATGCACTAGGTGATGGGTTTACCTGGGACACTAAAAATCCAGAACAAGATATTAAAACCAGTCGAGAGATTTGGGCGCTGAGTAAAGAAAAAATTCTTTCTGAAGAGTTTGATTTGGTTTTGCTGGATGAGATTAACTATTGTTGTGGCTATCAATGGATTTCTGGGCAGGAAATTGCGGACTTTATTCTCAATGATAAACCGTCCTGGTGTCATTTGATTTTGACTGGTAGAAATGCAGCCCCTGAGGTTATAGCCATCGCGGATACGGTGACAGAAATGTCGCTTATAAAGCATGCTTTTGAGAAAGGTATTAAAGCTGAACAAGGCATTGAATTTTAATTTTTAAGAATATTTTAGTATTTGAACACAACTGTTTAATTTATTGAGAACCCTATTTATGGAAACTTATTTACCCATTATTAACAGTACACTAGCCGATTGGCTTGCACTCACTTTGACTAACCCATTTTATGCCTCTGTGTTAGCTGCCGTAGTTTTTTTTGTCACAGCTATTCTCTACGGCTTTCGGATTTCTTCTTTAAAAAGGAAAGTTCTCGTTAGAGAAAAGGCGCATAACGAAGAGGCAATTAGCCTTAATGCTGCACTGACTGTCTCAGAACAACAGTTACAAGCAATGCAAGAAGTTTTGGCAGCTAACAATGAGCAATTGAAAAAAGACCAGCATACGGCTCAAATAGAGACAGAAAAAGCTAAAAAACTTGAGGAGCAGCTTAAACACCGTAACACCCAGATAGCTGATCTTATTAAGTCTTTATCTACCCGTGTTGATTTGGGCGAGCGTCCTTTGCCAATTATGGGTGATATTAAAGCAGAAGGCTTGTGGCAACAGCATGACAGGGTGGTCAATCTTTTAGTGACAAAACTAGTAACCGAGCAGCAGTCTAAAGTTCAGTTACAAGAATCAGTACAAGCTGAAAAGATAAAAAGTGCTGAGAATGAGTCGGTAGCAAGAACATTGCAGGCAACATTAGCGGTTCAAACTGAAAAGCTATCTCTATTGGAGCAAGCGCTTGAAGATCAAAAATCTATCCTGAAGGTTCAGCAAGATAAGGCGCAACAAGTTTTAGCTGAGACGATTGAAAAAAATAATTCTGAACTGGCTCGTATTCCTGAACTAGAACAGCAAGTACTGAATTTGGTTAATACACAGCAGCAATTAGGTGAATTGAAAGAGGTGTTAAAAGCTAAGGAAGCTTTAATTGTTCAACTTGAAAACACTAAGATCGTTTCTGAAGTTAAATTAGCGCATGAAGTTAAAAAGGAAGAGTCAACACCGATTCAGATAAAGCCTGAGGTTGAAATCAAAGAAGCGCCAGCTATTGTTCATAAGATTGAGCAGCCTGTTTTAATAGAGCCTTCTCAGGAGTTGATAGAAACACCCAGTTCGGTTAAGAATGAGCCTGAGAGTAGTTTTACTGGAAAATTTAAAGGATTGTTTGGCAAAAAAGCATCAATATTGATTGATGAAAAAATAGATCATGTTGATTTAACTTCAAGTGTTCCTGATATTGACCCAGAGCCTTTATTTAAAGACGTACGTCCAATAGAAGAGCGCTCTGCTGGTGTGGCAGGTAAGTTTAAAGGTTTATTTACTAGTAAAAATAGTGCGTTATCGGTTATTGATGCGCCTAAAGAGATTGAGATAACGCCTACTTTCGTTAATGCTGAGCCAGAAGTTATAAAGCCATCGGTTGAGAGTGGTGGTGATAAGGAAAAGGCTATCGGTTTAAGCGGGCAATTTAAAAGTCTGTTTGGCAAAAATAATTCAAAGAATCTCGATGCTGAGCAACCAGAAGCAAAAGAGGTTATTCCAGTGGTTGTTGAGCTAGAGCCAGAGCCAGAGCCAGAGCCAGAGCCAGAAATTGATACTCCCCGGTTGGCTGCTCAATTAGGGCCTATGGAGGTTGTTAAAGCAGATGTTGCTAAAGTAAATGCAAAGCTTAAAGGTCTTTTTGGTAAAACTACGACTGTGACGCCTAAAGTAGAACTAGAGTCTGTTGAAATAGAAGCTGTTATTGTTGAAACTACACCTGATCCTGATGTGGGTGTTAAAGGAAAACTAAAGGGTTTGTTTGGTAAAAAAAAGTAATTACTTAAGACTACCCGTTAGTTAAAATCGGATGCAGATATTTTATCTGCAAAACTGTCAGAGTTAATGTCACTGGCCGCTAGTATTGTGTTTGCAAGTCGGTCAGTGATAGAGAACATTCAAGTATAGTGTTAGAAGTTAGAATCGTGATTGATCAAATAAATGCTATTTTGCCGCAAACGCAATGTAGAAAATGTGGTTTTCAAGGGTGTCGTCCTTATTCTGAAGCTATTGCTTCAGGGCTTGCTGATATCAATCAGTGTCCACCGGGTGGTGATTTAGGTATTGTTAAGTTAGCACGTTTATTAAATATAAACCCAAAACCACTTAACCCGGAATATGGTGAGCATAAACCCAAACAGGTTGCTTTCATTATTGAAGATAAGTGTATTGGTTGTGTTAAATGTATCGCAGCCTGTCCCGTTGATGCAATTTTAGGCGCTGCAAAATTTATGCATACTGTTATTGCTTCAGAATGCACTGGGTGTGAGCTTTGTATCGCTCCTTGTCCAGTTGATTGTATCGTTATGCATCCCGTATCACTGGCTGTTGAGAACCAGTCTCTTGTTCAGACTGATAATTACGCTGCTTCACAATTAGCAAAGAAACGCTATGAAGCACGTTGTTTACGTAAAGTTAAAGAACTTGAAGAAAAAGCTGAGCGTGTGAAACAAAAGAAAGCCGAGCTGGGTATGCTGAAAAAATGATGATTAATCACTGTATAACAAATTAGTTGTACTTGTTAAGGTCGTATTAAGGTATCAAGGCAGAATATAAGACAACTCATATTAAATCTAATTATCTAATTTGAGTTGTTCGCTATGTGACGTTCATATTGGCGCGTAAACAGAATATTTCTGTGAACCAATATGAGTAGTTGTTTTACATATTTTAATATTTTTAGCCCTTAGGTTTTAATCAGGAATGTTATATGAAGAAAGTAATAAAATTATCACTGGTTGCTCTCGTAGTGAGTCTATTGAGTGCTTGTGCCACTAATTCAGATATTGAGAATTTACAGGCCCAGGTGAATGGTTTAGATTCTTCTGCTAAACAAGCATCAGCCTATGCAAATAATGCACAATCAACTGCAGCATCCGCTGCTGCAAGGGCTCAAGCAGCAGAAGCGGAGGCAAATCGTGCCACAGCTTTATCGCATGAAGCCAATAATAAACTGGATAGAAAATTTAAAAAATCAATGTTGAAATAAATTGATAGCTTAAAACGAATGAGGCCTGGTAATTAGAGCGGCCAGGTTTTTTGGATTATTCTGGGTAAAACTCTATGCAATTGTAAGCATTGCATTAGAGTTTCGCCCAACGATGCTGCTGTACTTCAATATCTTCTTATCAGTGATACCCATATCAAGTTTATAATGCACATGATTTGTGTACGATTTTTAATGAACTTTGGCAGGTTAATCTTGCCAACATCTAAATTTAAACAATAAACTGGGAATAACTATTGTCTGATAAAGTGAATTTAATGCCCAATAGGGTGCTTGTCACTGGAGGAAATGGCTTTGTTGGTAAATCTCTTTGCCTGGAGCTGTTTCGCCAGGGTTATGCGGTTAGGGCTGCTATCCGAGATCCGGATAAGTCTGCTTTAAATGCAGAAACAGTGTCAGTTGGCCATATAAATAGCAATACCGCTTGGGCGGACGCATTGTCTTGCGTAGATGTTATTGTGCATCTTGCAGCACGTGTACACATCATGAATGAAATTACACCTGATGGAGGGTTAGTCGAATTTAGAAAGATTAATGTTGAGGGTACTATAAATCTTGCTAGACAGGCTGTTAAAGCGGGTATAAAGCGTTTTATTTTTATTAGTTCAATCAAGGTTAATGGCGAAGAGACCTTGTCTGGAGCACCTTACACCGCTGAAGATGAACCTGCGCCAGTGGATGCCTACGGAATCTCGAAGCGAGAAGCCGAAGACGCATTACGACTGTTGGCCAAGGAAACAGGAATAGAGGTCGTTATTATTCGTCCACCTCTAATTTATGGTCCCGGTGTGAAAGCTAATTTTCATAGCATGATGCGCTATTTGGATAAGTCTATTCCATTGCCATTAGGTGCCATTAATAATCAGCGTAGTTTGGTTTCCTTAGATAACATGATTGATTTAATAATTACTTGTACCCATCATCCAGCTGCGGCTAATCAAACCTTTTTAGTGTCTGATGGTGAGGATGTCTCAACGACCGCTTTATTAAAGCGCATGTCATTAGCGTTAGGTAAAAAGGCGTGGTTAATACCTATACCGAGCGTCGTAATAAAACAGTGCGCTTATTTGATAGGAAAACGAGCAATAGCTCAAAGGCTTTGTGGATCATTACAGGTCGATATTTCTAAGACCCGTGAGCTGTTAGACTGGAAACCACCAGTCGATATGAACAATGCCCTGCTTAACGCGGCTAAATTTTATAAAAGTGCCTTACATGAATAATAAATATTTTAATCTTAAATATAGGTTAACTATTCCTCATGGCAATTAATGTTGGAATGATGTTTCTCTTTGCTTTGTTATTAACAATGGTGTTAACGGAGTTATTGCGTCGTTACGCTCTAACCAAGCATTTGTTAGATATACCTAATCCCAGAAGCTCACATAATACTCCTACTCCAAGAGGCGGTGGCGTAGCTATTGTGCTGGTGTTTTTATTGGGGTTTCCATACCTTTATAAAATCGGTGGTATGACTTCAGCAACGTTGTTGGCATTCTGTGGGACGGGTATCTGGGTCGCTTTAGTGGGTTTTTTAGATGATCATGGTCATATTGCTGCGCGATGGCGGTTGCTGACTCATTTTATAGGCGCAATATGGGGCTTATATTGGCTAGGCGGTGTTCCACCTTTAGCTGTTAGTATCGGTATTACACAGGTTGAGTTGGGATGGTTAGAACAAATAGCGGGTATTTTTTATCTGGTTTGGTTACTGAATCTTTATAATTTTATGGATGGTATCGATGGTTTAGCAAGCATTGAAGCTATTACCGTTTGTATGGGAGGAATCCTACTTATTTTGTTAGGTGGTGGGAGTGATGGGCAATGGTTAGGGCTGGTTTTATTGGCGTTTATCGTAGCCGGTTTTTTATGGTGGAACTTTCCTCCAGCCAAGATATTCATGGGTGATGCAGGGAGTGGTTTTTTAGGTATTATGTTGGGACTTTTTTCTATTAAAGCTGCTTGGGTAATGCCCCAGTTTTTCTGGAGTTGGTTAATTTTATTAGGTGTTTTTGTCACGGATGCGACCTGGACATTAACTAGGCGCTTTTTACAAGGTGAAAAGGTCTATGAAGCCCATAGAAGTCATGCTTATCAATTCGCTTCTCGTTTTTACGGTTCACATAAAAAAGTTTCATTGGCGGTTGGCTTGATAAATTTGGCCTGGTTAACCCCTTTGGCTTTAGGTGTGGGTCTAGCAGGCTTAAATGTGTATTTGGGCCTGGTATTAGCTTACTTGCCACTTTTATTGCTAGTGATTTATTTTAAAGCAGGGACGCGAGAGTTGATATGATGCAAGCAAAGTTAGCGCACTGGTTTATAGGTCTTCAGCGAAAATATAAAGCAGTTATCCTTATTAGCATGGATGTGTTTTTTGTTTTATTCGCTCTTTGGTCTGCATTTTCTCTACGGTGGGGTGTTCTATATATTCCGAAAGGAGATGAGTGGTACTTATTTTCTGTGGCTCCGTTTATTGCATTACCTATTTTTGTCAGGTTAGGGTTATATCGGGCAATTATCCGTTATATTGAAATTAGAGCGCTGTGGACGATTTTTCAGGCTTCTGCGTTGTATGCCCTGGTTTTTGCTTTTGTGTTGTATCAATCAGCTATACCGGTTATTCCTCGAACGGTTTCCCCGCTTAATTGGTTAATCGTGATGTTGCTGGTGGGGAGTAGTCGTTTTTTTGCTCGGTGGTGGTTGGGAGAAGCCTATTTTAATGTAGGCACTGTTCGCAACAAAACAAAATCATATAAAAAGAGCGTAGTTATTTATGGGGCAGGCAGTGCTGGTGTTCAATTAGCTTCTGCTTTAGCGCATGGGCGCGATTTTAAGGCGGTAGCTTTTATAGATGATGATAAAGCGTTGCATAAAAGAAAGATCAATGATCTAAGGATATATCCTTTAAGTTCTTTAGGTTATTTAATTGGTCGATATGAGGTTTCCAATGTTTTATTGGCGATGCCATCAGCAAAACGTTCTCGAATTAGCGAGTTGATTCGGATGTTGGAGCCTTATCGGGTTCATGTGATGTCGATGCCTGGCTTATCGGATATTGCACATGGTCGAGTGACTGTGGATGTATTGCAAGAGGTTGATATTGCAGATCTGTTAGGACGTGATCCTGTAGCTCCAAATAAGTCGTTACTGAAAGCGAATATTACAGGTAAAGTAGTGATGGTGACTGGAGCCGGTGGCTCAATAGGTTCAGAGTTGTGTCGTCAAATTATTCAACTGCAACCCACAGCATTAGTTTTATTTGAGGTCAATGAATTTGGGCTCTATGCTATAGAAAAAGAATTAAATCAACTATTAGATAAAGAAAATACACCTTCGTCAAATGCTATAGAGATTATTACTGTTTTGGGATCAGTTACCAATGCTAAGCGGGTTGAAAAAGTTTGTCGGGTGTTTAAAGTGCAAACGATTTATCATGCAGCGGCTTATAAGCATGTTCCCATGGTGGAGAAAAATCCAAGTGAAGCCGTGTGGAATAATATATTCGGTACTTTATACGTAGCACAAGCGGCGATTAAAACTGATGTTGAGTTGTTTGTATTAGTTTCAACAGATAAAGCAGTTAGGCCAACAAATACTATGGGGGCGACAAAGCGTTTCGCAGAGCTTATTTTGCAAGCACTCAGTTTACAGCTTACCCCTAAACAGTTAACTCGGTTTACTATGGTGCGGTTTGGTAATGTGTTGGGTTCTTCTGGTTCTGTAGTGCCTTTGTTTAGGGAGCAGATAGCTAGAGGAGGCCCGGTCACTGTGACTGATGAGAGGATTATTCGTTATTTTATGACAATATCTGAAGCCTCTCAGCTCGTGATTCAAGCCGGTGCCTTGGGTCAAGGGGGAGATGTATTTGTTCTGGATATGGGAGAGCCTATTCGAATTCTGGACTTGGCAAAACGAATGATCCATTTAAGTGGATTAGAAATAAAAGATGAAGGTCATCCGGGCGGGGAAATAGAAATTAGTTTAACAGGGTTAAGGCCGGGTGAGAAGCTTTACGAGGAATTATTGATTGGTAATAATGTTTCAGAAACCATTCATCCAAGAATTATGCGGGCCGAGGAGTATGTTATTAATTGGTTTGACCTTGAAAAAATGTTAGCCTCATTGGAAAATGCTGTCAAGAGTGATGATATAGAACTGATACGGTTGTTATTGAAGCAATCAGTTTCTGGTTTTGTTCCTCAGTGTGGTATCGAGGATGTTATGTGGAAAGCAGATAACGAGGCTGTGCTAGAAGCCAATTGAGGTGCAAAAAACAGCAGGCAAAAAAAACCTTCCAAGGCGGAATTGCAATGGAAGGCGAAAATTCAAGCAGAGCATTTATGAGGAGGAACTGCTTGGAGGTATAACACCAGGAGGTAGTTAACTGGTTGAGCTTAGCTGTCTAGTTTTACTCGCATGGCAATGTTGCTATAAATAGCAGCGAGAGCAAACAATATTGTCGAAATAATAAATTGACCGTAAATAAAGCTGCCTATGCCTGCAATAGAGATTAACCCAATAATTGTAAATATTTTTAAATTATTCATTAGCTTAATCCTGTAATAAAGTTTAAAACTGTTCAAACAGCTGAGTTGCTGATTTACAAATTTTGTTGCGTTCTTACATGGGTACTACTATACAGGGATATTTATTGTATACAATATACTAAATATTAAATAAATTGTTTCTAATTTAGAAATGGTGTGTAATGTCAAGTCTTTTATTGTCGTGGGGTTTAGACGACATCATGATTTGAGCCTGATTAATGAGGATTAAATGGATAAGTTAACGAGTATGACCGTTTTTGTTCGCGTTGCCAAAGCAGGAAGTTTTGCTGGTGGTGCACGTGATTTGGGAATTTCTAGAGCCATGGCAACTAAACATATTATGCAGCTTGAAGGCTGTTTAGGTACACGTTTGATAAATCGTACCACGCGGAGCTTAAGTTTGACAGATGTAGGTGTTTCATATTTTGAGCGTTGCCAGCAAGTGCTCTTGGATGTAGAAGAAATGGAGTCTGCAGTAACGCATTTACAAACAGAACCCCGAGGACTTTTAAAAATCAGTGCGCCTCCGGCTATTGGTGCAACTCATATTGCGCGCGCTGTAGCAGAGTTTCTAAAAATTCATACGGATTTAACCGTTGAAATGATTTTGCAAGGAAGCCCCGGTGATTTGATTGATGAAGGTATTGATGTGGCGATTTTTCTGGGCGCTTTAGAAGATACCAGTATGGTAGCCCGAAAATTAGCGAGTTCTTCCCTGGTTGTCTGTGGCTCACCTGAATACTTAGAGGTTTATGGTGTTCCTTTGACGCCAGAGGATTTAACTAATCATAGTTGTTTGGTAAATTGGGCTATTTCTCCCCGTAATAAATGGCAATTTAAGTGTGATACAGGCTTTAAAATAGTGACGGTGTCTGGAAGAATGCAAGCTAATGCTGCTCACCCGATACGAATTGCCGCTATTAACAGTTTGGGTCTGGTTATGTTGCCTACCTATATTGTTGGCAAGGATATTGAAAATGGTACACTTAAGGTTGTATTGGAGAACTATCCTTTGCCTCCTTTAGATATTCACGCAGTCTATCCTCATAGAAAATATTTGTCAGCAAAGGTTAAGGCCTTTATGGATTTCTTACAGGTATGGTTAGAGCACCGTGTAAGCATGCCAGGGGCAGAATGATTGATGAAATGAGTCGTAAATGGGATGCTATTTATTCGCAATTGGACTCGGTAGCTTGTCTTCCGGTATCTGTGCTGACTGAAAATGAGTTTTTATTACCCAAAGCAGGCACTGCATTAGATTTGGCCTGTGGATTAGGTGCTAATGCGCTTTTTTTGTTACATCATGGTATGGCGGTTACTGCCTGGGATATTTCCCATGTTGCAATAGATAAATTAAATGCTCATGCCACCCAGGAAGGGCTGAATATCAATGCTTGCCAAGAAAAAATCGATGTTGAAAGCTTTACTGAATGTTCTTTTGATGTCATTGTTGTGAGTCGATTTCTTGACCGTACTCTAAGTGATGCGATAATAGATGCACTTAAACCGGATGGGTTGCTTTTTTATCAGACTTTTACAAGAGAAAAAATGATTGAGAGCCCGCCAAATAATCCCGATTATCTGTTGACTGAGAATGAGTTGCTGACGTTATTTTCACCGTTAAGGGTAATTTTTTATAGAGAAAACGCTTTAATCGGGGAACCGCTTCGTGGTTTAAGGAATGAAGCGCAGTTTGTCGGCCAAAAGCGAAAATAATTGGTAATACAATGATAGAAAATTTAACTCCACAGCAATCTTGGGATTTGTTGCAGCAAAATCCGAGTGCAGTATTAATTGACGTTCGTTCCAAAGTTGAACATGGCTTTGTGGGGCATCCCATAGGTGCCATTCATATTCCCTGGAAAGAGGCGCCTGATTGGCAGGTTAACCCACAGTTTTTGAGAGATGTTGAAAGAAGGGTGGGTAATAAAAATACTCCAATCTTGCTGCTGTGTCGGAGTGGACAGCGTTCACTGGACGCGGCAAAGGCTCTTGAAGGCATTGGTTACCAAAGGCTTATCAATATCATCGATGGCTTTGAAGGTCCTTTAGATGCCCAGAATCATCGGGGTAATTTAGGCGGTTGGCGCTTCGATAACCTGCCTTGGGTCCAGAGTTAATCTATACGTTCAACACGTTATAAGGGTGCTTAAGGCTTGCCCACACATGATTTTATTAAAACCATTAGAGTACACAAAAAGTGATTGAAAAATTAAGAAATATTGCCATTATTGCCCACGTTGACCATGGTAAAACGACCTTGGTTGATAAGCTGTTACAGCAGTCTGGCACCTTTGCTGCACATGCAAAAGTGACTGAACGCATAATGGATTCAAATGATATTGAAAAAGAACGTGGTATTACCATATTGGCAAAAAATACGGCGTTAGATTGGAACGGTTATCACATCAATATCGTTGACACCCCAGGCCATGCTGATTTTGGTGGTGAAGTAGAGCGTGTATTATCGATGGTTGACTCTGTACTATTATTAGTTGATGCGGTGGATGGGCCTATGCCACAAACTCGTTTTGTGACACAAAAAGCGTTTGCTCTGGGTTTAAAACCGATTGTTGTTATTAACAAAATTGACCGTCCAGGCGCTCGTCCTGATTGGGTTGTTGATCAAACTTTTGATTTGTTTGATCGATTAGGTGCGACTGATGAACAACTTGATTTCCCAATTGTGTATGCCTCAGCGATTAATGGTTATGCAGGTTTAGATCATAACATCAGCGATGGAGACATGACGCCTTTATTCCAAACCATCGTAGATAAAGTAAGTCCACCGCCGGTTGATATCGAGGGTCCTTTCCAAATGCAGGTTTCTAGTCTGGATTACAACACTTATGTGGGTGTTATCGGGATTGGTCGTATTCAACGCGGTAGTATTAAGCCAAACCAACCTTTAGTAGTGGTTAATCGCGAAGGTGTTGAGCGTAAAGCCAGAATGTTACAAATCTATGGTTTCCACGGTTTAGAGCGTGTTGAAGTTGCAGAGGCGCGTGCTGGGGATATTATCGCTTTTGCCGGTATCGAAAAGTTAGAAATTTCGGATACTTTATGTCACCCAGAAGCTGTTGAAGCGATGACTCCTTTATCGGTGGATGAGCCAACAGTCAGTATGACTTTCCAGGTTAATAACTCACCGTTTGCGGGTAAAGAAGGTAAGTTCGTTACAACGCGTCAAATTCGTGATCGTTTAGATAAAGAATTACAACATAACGTAGCTTTGCGTGTTGAAGATACGGCTGATCCAGATAAATTTAAAGTATCAGGTCGTGGCGAGTTGCATTTATCTGTATTGATTGAAAACATGCGTCGTGAAGGTTTCGAAATGGGCGTATCACGTCCAGAAGTTATTCTTAAAGAAATTGATGGAGTCAAGTGCGAACCTTATGAAATGGTGACCATTGAGGTTGAAGAAGAGCACCAAGGAACCATTATGGAGAAGTTGGGGGATCGTAAAGGTGATTTAACCAATATGGTACCTGATGGAAAAGGCCGTATTCGTTTAGAATATATGATGCCCTCTCGTGGTTTGATTGGTTTTCAAACTGAGTTTATGACAGCGACTTCAGGTTCTGGTTTGTTGTACCACGTTTTCGATCATTACGGCCCTATGAAGGCCGGTGATGTCGGAAGCCGATTACGTGGCGTAATGATTTCTATGGTCGCTGGCAAAGCGGTTACCTATTCTTTACATCCATTGCAAGAGCGTGGTGAATTATTATTAGTAAATGGTGATGAAGTCTACGAAGGTATGTTGGTTGGTTTGCATTCACGTAGTAATGATCTATGTGTTAATCCGTGTAAAGCAAAGCAATTAACCAATATTCGTGCATCAGGTACTGATGACACATTAACACTGGCACGTATCCAGAAGTTAACTCTAGAACAGGCTTTAGAGTTTATTGCTGAAGATGAATTGGTTGAAGTTACACCAAAATCTATTCGCTTGCGTAAAAAATTATTAACCGAAAACGAGCGTAAAAGAGCGTCTAAGGGTTAAAAAACAGGTAATACCATGAGTTTAGTTTAGTGTAAAGATTGGAACAGTGGGTGATCTTTTATCGCCCACTTTTTTATTTATCAATAGCGGGTAAAAGATTGCCCGTTCACCTTATTTGAAAAGAATGATTCAAAGAACGGCAGAAGTTGAGCGCAATACGCTCGAAACTCAAATTAAGATTAAAATTGACTTGGATGGAAAGGGTAAATCGTTATTTGTAACGGGTGTACCTTTTCTTGATCATATGCTTGATCAAATCGCCCGGCATGGTTTGATAGATATTGATATCCATGCAGTAGGTGATTTAGAAATTGATGCGCATCATACGGTCGAAGATATTGGTATCACTTTAGGCCAGGCTTTTGCTCAGGCGTTGGGTGATAAGCGTGGGATTTATCGTTATGGGCATGCTTATGTGCCTTTGGATGAATCTTTGTCTCGTGTGGTGATTGATTTTTCTGGGCGTCCAGGTTTGTTTTATGACGTTAACTATCCCAAAGCAATGATAGGGCGTTTTGATGTGGATTTGTTTAGAGAATTCTTTCAAGGCTTTGTTAATCATGCCGGCGTTACTTTACACATTGATAATTTGAAAGGTGCCAATGCTCATCATGTGGCTGAAACCATTTTTAAAGCGTTTGGAAGAGCAATAAGAATGGCAATTACCGCAGATGAAAGAATGGCGGGTATAATGCCTTCTACTAAAGGGATTCTTTAGCCTTAAATCTTACTTTAAATTTGTTTTATGTCTTCTGTCGCTGTTATTGATTATGGAATGGGAAATTTGCATTCAATTGCAAAAGCTTTGCAGTATGCAGCACCCCATGTTGATGTACAAGTTGTTTCAGATCCCGATCTGATTCTGCAAGCTGATCGAGTCGTTTTTCCAGGCGTTGGAGCGATGAGAGACTGTATGCAAGCTCTTAATCATTCTAATTTAGCCAATGTAATTAAAGAAGTTGCCAAAAGTAAACCTTTATTAGGTATTTGTTTGGGTATGCAGGCTCTATTAACAGATAGCGAGGAAAATGGTAGCACACAAGGCTTGGATATTCTTCCTGGTCATGTTGTTCATTTCTCCCAGTCGTTGCATGATGCTCAAGGAAATAATTTAAAAATCCCGCATATGGGTTGGAATCAAGTTCATTTTTCCTCGCATCCGCTATGGGATAAAATTCAACAAAATAGTCGATTTTATTTTGTACATAGCTACTATGCAGTACCTAATGATACGACTTTAATCAGTGCGACTACAGAGTATCCCACTGCCTTTGCTTGCGCTTTGGCTAGAGAGAATGTATTTGCAGTACAATTTCACCCAGAAAAAAGTCAAGCGGTTGGTTTACAATTGCTGAATAACTTTTTGCACTGGGATGGTCAAGTTTAACCCACCCTATTTGATGTAAAGGATTCAATTTCTATGTTGTTAATACCCGCTATCGATTTGAAAGAAGGAAAATGTGTGCGTTTACGTCAAGGTCGAATGGACGATAACACGATTTTTTCTGATGATCCTGTGGCTGTTGCTGGGCGCTGGGTTGCGGCCGGTGCTAAAAGAATTCATCTCGTTGATTTAGATGGCGCTTTTGCTGGCAAACCAATTAATGCTGAAGTTATTCATGCCATCGTTGCGGCCTATCCTGATATTCCCGTGCAAATTGGCGGTGGAATTCGTGATGAAGACACAATTCAGGCGTATCTGGATGCTGGCGTAGAATATGTCATTATCGGTACTAAAGCAGTTAATGAGCCGCACTTTGTTAGAGATATGGCTCAAGAATATCCAAGACGAATTATCGTTGGCCTAGATGCTAAAGACGGTAAAGTGGCTATTGATGGCTGGTCAAAACTGTCTAAACATGATGTCATTGATTTGGCTCAGCACTTTGAAGCGGATGGTGTAGAAGCCATTATTTATACGGATATTTCCAGAGACGGTATGATGCAAGGCGTTAATATTGAAGCCACTGCCCGTCTCGCCAGGGCTATTAAAATCCCTGTTATTGCTTCTGGTGGGATTACGAATATAGATGATATAAAAGCCCTAGGCGCCGTAGCTTTTGAAGGTATTATGGGCGCAATTACAGGACGTGCTATTTATGAAGGTACATTAGATTTTGCCGAAGCAGAAAAACTTGCTGAATCGTATAACAACTCATGAGTTTAGCTAAACGTATTATTCCTTGTCTGGATGTCGCGAATGGGCGCGTTGTTAAAGGCGTGCAGTTTGTGGATATTCGTGATGCTGGTGACCCGGTAGAGGTTGCCAGACGCTATGATCGTGAAGGCGCTGATGAAATTACTTTTTTAGATATTACTGCAACGCATGATAATCGTGACACGATGGTCCATGTGGTTGAACAGGTTGCTAGTGAGGTTTTTATACCCTTGACCGTTGGAGGAGGTATTAAAACGTTGGATGATATTCGTCGTATGCTGAATGCGGGGGCAGACAAAGTGGGTATTAATAGTGCCGCCGTTTTTAATCCAGAATTTGTTCGTGAAGCCGCACAGCGTTTTGGCTCGCAATGTATCGTAGTGGCCATTGATGCTAAAAAAGTGAGTTCAGCGGGCGACGTGAATCATTGGGAAATTTTTACCCATGGTGGGCGAAAAGCAACGGGGATTGATGCTATTGAATGGGCTAAAAAAATGGTCGATTATGGTGCTGGTGAAATTCTTTTAACCAGTATGGATAGAGATGGTACAAGAGAAGGCTTTGATTTGTTATTGACACGCGCAATTAGTGAGGCCGTCACTGTACCTGTGATTGCTTCGGGTGGTGTGGGAAACTTGGATCATTTGGCAGCAGGGGTGCTTGAGGGTAAAGCTGATGCGGTATTAGCAGCCAGCATTTTTCACTTTGCGGAATATACCATTCAAGAAGCCAAACAGCATTTGGCTTCTCGCGGTATAGAAATGCGCTTATGAGTCTTTCATGGTTAGATGAAATCCGCTGGACAGATGGCGGTTTGTGTCCAGTTATTGCCCAGCAGGCAGAGAGTGGCAAAATACTAATGTTTGCCTGGATGAACCGTGAGTCTTTAGCTTTGACGGTATCTGAAGGTTATGCGGTCTATTGGTCCAGATCACGCAATCGCTTATGGCGTAAAGGCGAAGAGTCTGGGCACCGGCAAAAAGTTATTGATCTATTTTTGGATTGTGATGAAGACGTTATTCTCCTTAAGATAGAACAAGAAGGTGGTATCGCCTGTCATACGGGGCGCGAAAGCTGTTTTTATCGGCGTCTGACCGATCAACAATGGCAATCAGTCGAACCTGTTTTAAAAGATCCTCACACAATTTACACAAAACATGAGTAATGTATTGCAACAATTAGCGGAAATACTTGAGCAACGTAAACTGGAGTCAGCAGAAAAATCCTACGTGGCTAGCCTTTATGCAAAGGGTATCAACACAATTTTAAAAAAAATAGGGGAAGAAGCTGCAGAAACTATAATTGCTGCTAAAGACGGCGATAAACAACAGATTATTTATGAAACTGCGGATTTATGGTTTCATTGCATGGTGCTTCTTGCCGATCAAGGCTTAGGGCCTGAAGATGTTTTAAATGAGCTACAACGGCGCTTCGGTCTATCCGGCCTAGAAGAAAAAGCACAGCGTAGCCAGAAATCCTAAATAGTTAAAGCCACTGCAAACAATCAGTTCGGTTAAACACATTTAATAGTTATATTCGCTGCAATTTATCTTAATAGATCAATGGAGTAAACAATGGGCATCGGGATTAAAGAATTATTAGTTATATTGGTTATTGTTATAGTCGTATTCGGCACCAAGAAACTTCGCAATATCGGGTCTGATTTAGGCGGAGCGATAAAAAGTTTCAGGGCTGCCGTTAAAGAGGGTGAAGATGACAAAAAAAATCCGGTAGATACAGAGGAAGAAACAATTGAGGGGGAAGTGACCTCAAAAAAGAACGAAAAAGACTAATATGTTCGATATAGGATTTTCCGAATTGGTGATGATTGGGCTGGTCAGCTTGATTGTTATTGGGCCAGAACGATTACCGAAGGTTGCCAGAATTGTGGGTTACTGGATTGGTAAGTCTCGTTCAATGATGGCTTCTGTCAAGGCTGAAATCCATCAAGAGTTTCAACAGGAAGAATTGCGGCAATTATTAAAAGAGCAGATGGATTTGCAAGAGTTGCATGCAGCCATCAATGAAACAACAGAAGCCACTGATGCGCTTAAAGTTTCACTGATCGAGTCCTTAGAGGATGCTAAAGTAGAAACGAGTCAGGTTGATGAACCAAAATAACTTTGAAGAGACAGCTCAGCCTTTTATTAGTCACCTGATTGAGTTGCGTAATCGTCTCTTAAAGGTGGTGGTCTGTGTGCTGGTGATATTTTTAGGGCTATCGGTATACGCTAATGATATTTATAGTTTCTTAGCCGGACCCTTATTGAAACATATGCCACAGAATAGCACTATGATTGCTATTGATGTGGCTTCACCATTTTTGACCCCTTTCAAACTTGCATTGATTGTTGCGGTTTTTATTTCTGTCCCTGTTATTCTCTATCAATTTTGGGCTTTTGTAGCGCCGGGTCTTTATAAGCGCGAACAGAGAATGATTTTTCCCTTGCTGATTGCGAGTACCCTGTTATTTTATTTAGGGGTTGTATTCGCTTATTTTGTTGTTTTTCCGTTGATATTTGGGTTTTTAACGGCGGCAGCTCCAACGGGAGTTGCAATAATGACAGATATAACGAAGTATCTGGATTTTATTTTAACGCTGTTTTTTGCCTTTGGGGTTTGCTTTGAAGTACCAATATTTACTATCGTGATGGTTTGGACTGGCATAGTTTCGACTGCAGATCTTGCCGAGAAACGGCCTTATGTGATCGTGGCAGCTTTTGTCATAGGGGCATTCTTAACGCCGCCTGATGCTATTTCACAAACTTTATTAGCGGTGCCCATGTGGATGTTATTTGAGGTGGGTTTGTTATGCTCCAGATTGATCGAGAGTAAAGATAGTGCTGATTTTGAGGACGATGAAGAAAATCAGATCATGAAAATAGAAAAGTAAAAAATTTCAGTCAGTGCTATTAAACGATTAAAGTTGATTAACCGTTTAATAGTGTTTAATTACAGAGTAGTAATAACTTTATTGAGCAAAGTTGCTGATATTAAACAACGGCAAAAAAGCCTACTGCTTCAATACCGGCAATGGCGCAACGCTCATCCTGATCGGATACGTCGCCACTTATGCCGACAGCGCCTAATAGATTATTGTCAGCATCACGAATCAGAACGCCGCCGGGAACCGGCATTATCTTGCCACCGGCTACGTCAATAAGGGCATTCATAAAGTCCGGACGTTGGGCGGCCACCCCAGCTAAACTTCGAGACGATACTCCCATGTTAACGGCACCCCAAGCTTTTGCAGTTGCAATTTGCTGTCTTATCATGCTGGCTCCATCTTCTCTTTGCAATGCTTTAATATGACCAGCAGTATCGAGGACCACTACAGTCAGCGGTGCTAAATTTAGTTCTCGTGCTATATGAACTGCAGTGTTTATAATAAGATTGGCTTGTTTTAAGGTTAATACGGTCATCAGTAAACTCTCGTTTATTTAAGTAGAGGGAAAAGATAAGGTTCTATTTTTTTGGCAAGAATGGGTTGAGCTTTGGCATTGGGATGCAGTCCATCAGCCTGCATAAGGTTTTTATCCAGTGCAACATCTTCGAGAAGAAAAGGGACTAGCTGAATATTTAATTCATGGGCTAACTCGGGGTAAACAGCGTAAAAAAGATCAATATAACGCTTACCATAATTGGGTGGAATTTTCATACCTAACAGAATCACTTTAGCTCCCGATGTTTGGCTACGTTGAACAATTTCAGCAAGGTTGATTTTCATTTGTACCGGTGAAAGACCTCGTAAGCCATCGTTTGCGCCCAGTTGTAGTAAAACAATGTCAGGTTTATGGGAGGTCAAGATCGAGTCAATACGGGATAAACCGCCAGCACTTGTTTCTCCACTAATACTGGCATTTATAATACTATATTGGCTATTGGATTCAACAAGCTTTTTCTGTAATAAAGACACCCAGCCTTGGGTAACCTCAATACCATAACCTGCGCTGATACTATCACCCAACACAAGTATTGTTTGGGACTTAGCCATTACAGACCAGGGCATGAGTAAAAATATAACCGTGATTAAAAATTTAGACATAATGCAAACTCAAATTAAAAAGACCTTAAACGCTATTATATTAACAGAAGATCTAGGTAAAGCCGTGGTAACTTCCGAAGGAACGCTGCATATCTTGTCATCGATAGATTTGATAATCAACTCGGGTGAAAGTATTGCGATTATTGGAGAGTCGGGTTCAGGGAAGTCAACCCTTATTAGTCTGTTGGCAGGATTAGATACACCGAGTAGTGGGACTATTAAGCTTCAGGGAAAATTCCTAACTGAAATGAATGAAGATGGTCGGGCGGCCTTGCGTAATGAGTTGATTGGCTTTGTGTTTCAGTCCTTCCAATTATTACAAGGGCTGACTGCGCTGGAAAATGTCATGTTACCATTAGAGTTAAGAGGTGATAAAAATGCAAAGGCAGTGGCTACGGCGTTATTAAATCGGGTTGGTTTAGGACAGCGGTTGTCTCATACGCCTAAACAACTGTCGGGAGGTGAGCAGCAACGAGTTGCTTTAGCGAGAGCATTTGCCACTAAGCCCGCTATTTTATTTGCCGATGAACCGACTGGGAATTTAGACAGTAAAACGGGTGAGACCATTATTAATTTACTGTTTGAGTTGAACCGCGAAAATCAAACCACATTGATTCTAGTTACGCATGACCCGATTTTGGCCGCAGGCTGCCAACGTACCATTAGAATTGAAGCAGGGCGCATCGTATGAGTCGATTTAATTTAGCTTTGCGTTTATTGTGGCGTGATAGTCGCTCTGGTGAACTGACTATCTTGATACTGGCTCTCATCATTGCGGTAACCAGTTCAACAGCGATTGCCCTATTTTCTGATCGATTACAACGAACCATGGTTAATCAAGCGGCGGAATTTCTAGCGGCTGATTTGGTTATCGATTGTTCAACGCTTGTTGCTGAGGATTGGCTGAATAAAGCAACGCAGTTTGGCTTATTGCAAGCCCAAACAGTGGATTTTTCAAGTGTATTAATTGAGCACGATGAACTCTTATTAGCGGGTATTAAAGCAGTCAGTGACCATTATCCATTACGCGGCATATTAAAGGCGACCACGGCAGAGGATTATACGTCTGAGGCTATTTTACATGCTGGCCCAGAGAAAGGCACAGCTTGGGTAGAGAAGCGCATTCTTTCTGCACTTAAGCTAAAAATAGGAGATTCATTAACGGTCGGAGAAAAACCGCTTACCATTACTCATATCCTGACTTATGAACCGGATAAAAAAGGTAACTTCTATAGCTTCTCGCCTAGAGTGATGATTAATCAGGCTGATTTGGCGGCAACGAATATTATTCAGCCGGGTAGCCACGTGCATTATTTCTTTCAGTTCAGTGGTGACCCACAAGCAGTCCTGGACTTTAAGCAATGGCTAAAGCCACAGCTTAACCCGTCTCAGCATCTGGTGGATATTCATGAAGATCGTCCTGAATTAGGCACTGCTTTGCAGCGCGCAGAACGCTACTTGGGGCTTTCCAGTATACTGGTTATCCTGATTTCGGGGGTTGCTATTGCTATGGCGACTCGGCGTTATACCGAACGGCATTTTAATGCGACAGCTTTATTACGTTGTTTAGGTTGTAAGCAGCAAGAAATTCTCTGGTTGTATAGCAGTCAATTTGTTGTGTTAGGCGCTTTAGCTAGCGCTTTAGGTTGTGTGTTGGGATGGTTTGCCCAGGAAGTGTTATTTCAATTGCTTAAAGAGTTGTTGCCTCCGCAGTTAGTCAGCCCCGGTTTTGGAGCGGTTTTCTTTGGCTTTACTATCGGTATTGTGGTGTTACTGGCTTTTGCTATGCCGCCCTTATTACGGCTTAAACAGGTATCGCCTTTGCGTGTATTACGGCGTGATCTGGAACCCTTACCAGCGAGTGCATGGCTAGTTTATAGTCTGTCCATTGGGGTTATTGGTTTGTTGATTTGGCGCTATACGATGGATATAAAAATGACTGCAACCATTTTAGGCGCTGGTTTAGGCGTTTTATTAGTGTTGTGGTTATTGACCTATGGCTTATTGAAGTTGATTCAAAACTGGCTCCCGTCAATGAGTTTAACGTGGCGTTTTTCGTTTCAAGGCTTATTAAGAAATAGCAGTACCACCATTAGCCAGATCTTAGCCTTTGGTTTGACATTGGCTGCCATGACGCTTAGTTTTACGGTACGTACTGATTTAATTGATAATTGGCAGCAGCAATTACCCGATAATGCACCTAACCATTTCGCGTTAAATATTTTCCCCGAGCAACAAGCCGCGTATAAAAGTGATTTACAACAGAACGCAATTAAAGGCAGTCAATTTTATCCCGTTGTCAGGGGGCGTTTAGTTGAAATTAACCACCTGCCCGTACAGCAGTTTGTGAGTAAAGATTCACAGGGTGAAAATGCAACCCATCGTGAATTAAGTTTGACCTGGACAAAAGAACTTCCAGAAGAAAATAAGATAGTCGCTGGAAATTGGTGGAGCAATGAACAGCTAGCTGATCAGGTTTCTATTGAAAAGAAGCTGGCTGATAGTTTAAAAATAAAACTGGGCGATCTTTTAACTTTTACGATTGGCAGCCAACAAGTTAATGCAACGGTAAGCAGCATTCGAGAACTACGCTGGGATACGATGAAGCCAAATTTCTATATGATTTTCTCACCGGGTTCCTTAGACGCTTATCCGAGTACTTATATCACCAGTTTTTATCTACCGGAAACACAAAAAGATCTACTTAATAGTCTGGTTAAGAAATATCCGAGTACCACCATTTTAGAGGTTGATTTAATTTTAAAGCAAGTTAAGACCTTGTTAATGCAATTAACCCAAGCCATCAATTACTTGTTGTATTTTGCACTGATGGCGGGGTTTACAGTACTGTTTGCAGCGGTTTATGCGACCTTGGATAACCGCATCTATGAAGGCGCGTTAATGCGGACATTTGGTGCGAACCGGTCATTTTTAAGAAGAACCCAGTTGCTTGAGTTTGGCATGCTTGGATTTATTTCTGGTGTGTTTGCAGTGATCATATCGGAAGCAACTACCTATATCCTATACACTCAATGGATGGCTATAGAATATCAGTTCAATACAGGGATAGTTATTTCAATCCCGTTGATCGGTGCTTTTTTCGTGGGATCGGCAGGATTCATGGGTGTTAGGCAGGTGCTTAATAAGCCCCCGCTTCGGGTTCTGAGAGAACTATAATCTTAAATCGGTTGTTCATTAGGCATTCATGTTAAATTGATAAGCTATAACAATAACTTTCAAAGGTGATCTATATGAAAAATTTAACAACAGCAAGTATTTTCATAGCTAGTATTTTATTAACAGCTTGTGCCAGTCAAGGTGGCTGGACTCCGACTGTTGATGCCTATAATGATCCAAATGCTTATCGAATTAATCAGGATATGGCAGATTGCAAGCAATTGGCTAGTAAGGCATCTGGAGGGACAGCAACTGAAACTGCAATAGGTGCAGGCACAGGTGCTTTAGTGGGTGCGGCGGGTGGTGCTCTGTTAGGCGCTATTGCAGGAAGTCCTGGTACAGGTGCGGCACTTGGTGCAACCGTAGGTGGTTTAGGTGGTGGAGCCTATAAAGGTGTCGGTGCAGAAGATAAATACAAAAGTTCTTATAACAATTGCATGAGTGGTCGTGGTCATAAAGTGATTAGATGATTGGGTCTGCGGTATTGCAACACTTAGGCGCGTTGTTATCATCGACTTTTATAATATTAGTTTAACGAGTTGTGATATTACAGCTTGGAAAATCTTAAAAGAAAGGCTGACAAGTAACGTTCACTTTCTTGAGAATAGACGTTATGTGCTGCATAAATCGTTAATAACGTTTTACAAAGTATGGCGGCGGAACGGCAGTACCTAAGCGCCGACACTTTGGCATTATTATGGCTGTAGCCCCTAAAGTCTGTGCGATGACTTAAATGCAGTCCTACCTCTTTAGCAAGCTGAGTAAACCGTTCTATGGCATGAACAGGGAGTAAAACATAAAACACGCCCTGTTCAGACAATAAATGTTCGGCACTTTTGATTAAATCTTCGTAAGGCAATTGGTCATTATGTCGAGCAATATGCCTCAGTGTATCTGTTGCTTTGCTGTGATTTTCAAAGAAAGGTGGGTTGCAAATGATAAGGTCATAATGATCTGAACTTTTATTAGCAAAGCTTTGAATATCCTGATGTACGGCCCTCAGGCGATCTGCCCAAGGGCTTTGTTGGAAGTTGAATTGAGCTTCTTCATGGCCTGGTTGCGTTAATTCAACTGCGGTGACATGAGCAGCGCCTAATTGAGCCGCCATTAATGATAAAACCCCTGTTCCTGCACCAATATCTAAAACATGGGCGCCCCGATTAACCGGTGCCATTGCTGCAAATAAAACCGCGTCTGTACAGACTTTCATCGCAGATCGGTTTTGAACAACCGAAAACTGCTGAAAGTGAAAGCTTGACATAAAAAGTGCTACAAGCGATAAAGCGGTTCCAGGCTTTTATCTTCAGTAGGGGAGGTAATTTTCTCCAGGGCTTTAAATTCGGTAAAGGTTTGGAATAGTTTTTTACCCTGCCATTGACCGATGGCTTTGCCATAAAGTGTTTGATTTAGAAGTAGTATTTCATCTCTTAAACGGGCATCACAAAACTCTGCAAGTGAGCCTAAGGTATGACTATTAAACTTTAGCTTACCCCAGATCAGTAAGGCATTTTTAGCCGCCAGTGGGTCATTTTGCTTGCAGGCCACTTTTAAATGCTTAATAGCTTCCTTTAAGCTGACCTCAGTAGGATCTTCTTCAATGACCTGACTTTTAGGCGCACGCTTGCGGAACAAAATAATCAGGGTTGTTAACCACCCAAGTGCTAAAAACACTGAAACCCATAACCAGATACTGATTTCCTGGTTGGTTGGTTGGGGGCTTTGCTGTACAGCAGGTACAGTATTATTTTGCTGGGGAGCGGGTGTTGTTGATGGCGTTATAGCGGCTGGTTCTGTTTGGCCAGCGGCAGCTGTTGCAGAGATTTTTGTTGCTGAAATCCGGGCAATTTCCAACTTTTGGGTTTGAGTGTTGAACCAGGGTATTTCAATGGCGGGTAATGTGTAATTACCGGCTTTAGAAGGAATGATTGCTGTTTTCTCTTCTCTGACTGAAAGCAGCCCATCGGGTTTTTTCTGTTCTTGCAATACCGGTTGATCAGGGTAGATTTTTAACTGTTCACTGGTCTGGTTTGTATTCAATTCAGGAAGTTGTCCTACTGTTGCTCCTTTTGCCAATAGCGTTAGGGTTCTGGTCAACGGTTCTCCCACTTTCATTTGCTGAGCGTCTCCCGACCACGATTCTTTTATGACTAACTGTTCAGCAGATAACCAGTGTTTTCCTGTAAAGGCGACGGGTACAGGCTTCACATCCAATGTTACTGCTTTGGACTCAACCCGTTTTGTTTTACTCATTTGGGAGTTAAAGAAGGGATTGATTCTCCCAGGATTATTAACCAGTACTTCAGCCGTTAATACCAGTGGTTTAATAGTTAACTTACCGCTTTTTTGAGGAAAAATGGCGTACTTACGCTCTGTGACAGTATAACTAACGCCTTTGACTTGAGTCGTATAATTATTGTCCTCTCCTAAACGTTCAATAACCGCATCAGGCAACTCAGGCTCATTCAGTCTGGCTTGAGAAATATCGACTCGCGTAAACAGACGTAAGGTGTAAAAAACCTGTGATTGAATAAAAGGACTTTGCGGTGTCGCTTCAACATCAATATATAATTCTTCGTCAGTATTGGCCTGTTTTTTTACGGCATTATCAGTAACCAAGATAGTTAATGCCTGGCTGGTATCTTTACCAAATCTTACGGCCGGAATAACTATACTGCCCGTTTCTTTGGCCATCACATTCACTATCCATTGAATCGTCTTAGTTGATTTTCCATTAATCCATGAGGAACTCGTACTATTGTTTTGACTGAGTATGGTGAAGTTTTGTTCTAAAGGACTAAAGTTCGGATCATCATCAGGTGACTCGGTGGCGGTAAAGATGATCTGGAATGATTCATCAAAACTGACCGGATTCCGGTCTACAGATGCCTGAATATTTGCTGCCAGGGTATTTTGAGACCACCACATTATTGATAGGAAAAAAACTAAAGCTGATAATAACCTGAGGTTAGGTCTATACTTGAATAATTCTTTTGTAGTTATCATAGTTTTAATCATTAATGTATAAAATGCGAATTAAGTGCTAAAAATTTACGCATTGGACAACAATCTTTCGTAAGAAATCCGAGTTTCGTTTATTAATCTTACAGTGTGACAATCTCAAATAGAGACATAATTTAGCCATGCACATTATATCTCATACAAAGGCAACTAATGAGGCTGAGTATTAAAGATGGACATGAGCATAAATTTAGAAATGCAGTTGAAACATTGGCTAATGAATTTTCAGTTGAATTCAGTTTTTACTGATTGATAGAAAAATAGCTGTATTTACTTGTGCAATGTTTACATTGCAGAAAGGGTAGATAGGCCTATAGTTTTGGTTAAGACATCTAAGTTAGCAATTAATCAAGTGAATGCACCACTCAAGCTATCTTATGTGGCACTCGTCAAGCATTAATTCCCACTCGGCAATCAAGTTTGACTGCTACAAACACTTGGCCAATTACTTCAACAACCCGGCCAATGATTTGGCTTATCTGGTATACCCATTCAGTGACCCAAAAAGCGATTCTTAACATCTACTCGGCCATTTTGGGAACATTTTAGAGTGCTTCAAAAGTCCATTGAAGTGCTGGAGAATCACTCATATTCTTTTTTTAAAACGGCCCAGTGCTTCAGCATAGCTTTGCAGTGCTTTAGCAGGTTGGGCAACGAGTTCAAAGTATATTTACATTAATCCATTGACCTTTTGCACGGATCAAGCGGGTCTTTGCAGCGCTTCAGCATAGAGCGCTAGCACTTCTAGGTATTGTTATACCGCTCAAAAATCATTATTTTCAACCAGTCATGACTGTCTAGCGCTAAATCAACTTGCTGAAACAGTGCGCTAGAGTGGGCCATTCATTCATCGTTTTGGCTAGATGCATTTTAACAATAGCGGGATGCTGTCATTTATTTGTTACAACTTCAGTAAGCTGCCACTCAGTTATAAACGGTTGATAGAAGTTTACGTTTTGCACAATGGCACCTTGTTGGGTGACCGAAGCAGAGGCAAAAGCCTGAGCTCTGTTCATTGTTACCGATAATGACCAGCCCAGGCGCAGACCCAATAATAACACCGTAGAAAATGCATCACCTGCGCCAACGGTATCGACGACTGATAATTGATCAGAAGGAAAGACTTCTATAAATTCACCGGTTTGACTCAGGGCTTTAGCGCCTAAGTGACCACAAGTAACCACTAAAACTTCCAGATTATGCTGTGTTAAGAAGCGTTGCATGGTTTCACGCAAGTTAATTTGAAGGCTACTTTGCAAAGGGAATAAGGCCATTAGTTCTTCATGATTAAGCTTTACCCAGTGAGCGGTACTTAACCATTTATTTACTGCTTCTTTCTGCCACCAAGGGGCACGCAAATTAACATCAATAAAAATCTTGCCAGTAGACTGAGTGCTTAGGGTTTTAAGGGCCTGTTCAGAAACCGAGTGTCGTAACGCGAGAGTGCCATGATAAATAATTGGATAAGCAGTAGTTAAATCAAGTGCTTCAGCGTTAATAAAATCATAGGCCTGCTCGGTTAAAATCTCATAATGAGGCTCGCCTTGTTCAAATGTCACCGCGACAGTACCTGTGGGATGAACAGGATCAATTTGCAGGGCATCCATTGACAGGTCCCAATTACTCATTGCCTTTTGAATCAGTTGTCCAGTTTCATCGTTACCAATCCGGCTAATGAAGCAGGGTTTTTGACCAAACGCTTGTAGATGCCAAGCGACATTAAACGGTGCTCCACCTAATATGCGTTGACCCTCAGGGAATTGATCTATCAGTACTTCCCCGAACAGGGCAATAGGATGATTATTGTGCTTAGACATAGATTGTTATTAGCGGTAGTTGTGTAGCGCTGATGACCTTGGTTTGTTCGGTATCTCTGTGTGGACAGGTCGCTACCTATCCTTTCACCTACTTAAGAACCTAGTTATTTCTAGCTATTTGAGGCAAGTAGTTTGTCATATTCAGCATGATTGCCAATCCAAACTCAAAAAAACCACCCTCAATCGGTGTGGCGATTCCACGGTAATTCAAGCCAATACGAGCAGACCATACTTTACCGACTTTTTTAAATTGTAAGGATGAATGGCTGAAATCGATTTTTTAGTGGCTGGAAGTTTTTGTCTGCAAGCTTCTTAACTTCCAGTGGTAGTTTGTCATAAGACATCCAAAAACTGAATGATGTCTTGTGTTTCAAAGATCTCTTGTTATTCCAGTTTTATGCTCGGTAAGTGCTGCATGGATTAGAAAATTAAGTTTCCCAGAATTTGAGTCGGCTTCTATTTTTTTATCCCACCGTGATTGCTCGTATTCAACAAACCAGTCTCGGAGTTTTGAAAATGATAAATCATCCAATTCAGTTATAAGCTGTTTTAACAACTCTACTTGAATCATAAATTATCTCTTGTGTTATGTTGGTTTTTCTAGTTAGTGGTTCATGAAATGTATCACGTGGAGTCTAGTTATTTCCCAGTAGGGACAGGTCGCGACTTATTCCTAAGTATAATATAACTTTGCTATGCCCCTAGTTATTTCTAGCGTAAAAGTAAAGGGCGTCGCACTTTTTCGCATATCATCTCGAATGTAAGGTTAGGCATTAGACTCGAAGGCGTATGTGAAGGAAACCTGAGCAGGCTCACCATGACCAGCCATATAGCTACCACTGCCACGAAGACTTGCTAGATCACCAGTACCAGAGCCAGGAATAATAGACCAGGTACTGCGTGCTTTGCCTTCCGAAAAACTTCCAGTGTGTTGAAGGACAAACGTTCCGGCTTTTCCATCGACCGTACCGGATACGCGCTCTAGACCGACAAAGCTGGCCGTGCCGTGAATGGTGTAGGACATGAGATATTCGATGGTACTGGTGCCTTCAATAGCACCAGAATAGGACTGCGTGACCTTTGCGTTACTCAGCTTTGCACCATCCTCTATTTCTTGATACGTTTTTTCATCCCAACCAGTAATCTGAAATATGCATTTGGCATCTGTTGCCATTGTTAATCCTCTTAAGTAAAAATTGAATGCCTAGCGGAATATATGTACGACAATAGTTGTCGTATAATCATGCCAAATTAATATAACCTATTGTTTATATTAATCCCTGAATATGTAAGTGCGACAATGCATGCAAACAAATACAACTCCAACGCAACCAAAAAACAACCCAATCAAGTGCGCGATAAAATTCACTTCAAGCACTATCGCTTGGGAGCCTAAAGTACCCCTATTTCCTTGACTAATCAATTTATTTTATACCTTAAAGCGGTGGCTGTTTATCCCCAATAACCTTAACCTGCACAATATCCCCCACTGCTAAAATACCGCTCTGATTATGTATCGCATTCTGACCAAAATAAACTTTATTCTGCCATTTCCTTGTACGATTAAGCGTGCGTAAAGGTTCTTTGTCTGTTTCTGCTGTTTCAGGATCTATCGCGGGCACAGCGCAGCGTGAACAGGGCTTGGGAAGTCTAAAATCAATGCTGCCAATGGTTATTTCCCGCCAGTGATCCTCAGCATAACCCTCACAACCACTAATCACCAGATTGGGTCTAAACCGCGCCATGGTTAAATTTAATTGCATGTCCTGATTTAACGTAGCCAGTGAGTTTTCTGAAACCACTAAAAAAGGAAAGCCATCAGAAAACGCCACGCTATCAGTCGCAATGCCATAATCAGGATCGACGGGTCGAATAGCCTCCTCAGGCTGATAGACTAAATAACAGTCCGTGTTTAAAAATTGCTTCAGCCATTGATCCACTGTTTTTGAAACATGCAGTGCATCATCCGTATTTCCCCATACTGTAGAGCGGATAATCTCACCGTCAGTCTGATTTAAAGGGATCAGCAAATCTTCCATGCCGTCCGCTGACAATATTAGATGTTCATCTGTTAAAGCTGTTTTTATTAACGCCATCCTGGGTAACTTACGCTGACTTAAGAACTGTCCTTCGCCGTCAACCAGCATCCATTTTCGGTCATATAAAAGTCCTGTTTTAATAACAGGCCATTGAGAAACACTGATTCCTGCCAATGATTTGACAGGATAAAGTATTATTTCGCTTAAGGTGTTTTGTGTCATAGTTGCCTGATCTTATTTGAACTTACATATTTTAATACAAAGGTGCCTCAACTCACCTTAGGTATACTGCTCGAAAGCAATACAAAAAAGTCTGAATCCGTTAAAATTAACGGCTACCAAACTTTACTGTTATTAAGCCATGCGATTAGCTAAAGTGCCTTATTCGATACCTGCCATTATTTTATTATTAACTCAGTGTGTTAACCTGAGTTTTACTCAGGCTGCACCCAAGCAGACGATTAATATTGCTTATTTAACGCAAGAACAGGTTATTCCTGCACCACTGTCTAATCTTGATCCCTTCGTTAAAGACAAAGGTGTGATAGGTGCGGAACTCGGTATTGATGATGATAATACTACGGGTGAATTTACTGGGCAGCAATTTAATTTAAAAAAGTTTATTGTCCACCTGGATGGCAATGTCGTGGATACCTTTACCAAAGAGATCAGTCCGCATTTTCAGTATGTGGTGGTTAATTTACCGGCGCAACCCTTGAATCAACTGGCTGATCTACCTGCCGCTAAGCCATTGCTATTGTTTGATGTCGGTACCCGTGATGATGCGTTACGCAATGAAGAATGTCGCCGAAATGTGCTGCATATTTTACCGAGTCGGGCGATGCGAGCGGATGCCTTGGCGCAATATATGATGAAGAAACGCTGGACTCAATGGTTTCTTGTGGTGGGGCCCAATCCAGAAGATCGTTTGTATGCAGAAGCCATCAAACGCGCAGCTAAACGTTTTGGCATGAAGATCGTTGCAGAAAAAGCCTGGGAACATACGTATGATGCACGGCGTACCGTGCAGTCCGATGTGGCTGTATTTACCCAAACAGACGATCCTTATGATGTGTTAGTCGTTGCCGATGAAAAAGGCCAGTTTGGTGAGTATTTAGATTATCGTACCTGGATTCCACGTCCGGTGATGGGGACTCAAGGACTGATTGCTACGCCTTGGCATAAAACCCATGAACAATGGGGGGCTGTGCAAATTCAACACCGCTTTTTAGAAAAAGCCGGGCGTTGGATGGAAGAAGAAGATTATGGTGCTTACTTAGCGGTCAGGGCTGTCGGAGAAGCAGCCACCCGTACTCAAAGTCATGAACCCAAGTCCGTGAAAGATTATCTGTTCAGTGAGGCCTTTGCTTTAAACGGTTATACGGGAACCCCTTTATCGTTTCGGTCTTGGGATAACCAATTGCGACAACCTGTTTTATTGGCTGCGCCACGGTCATTAGTTGCGGTTGCACCGATAGACGGTTTTTTACATCCAAAAACTGAACTTGATACCCTCGGTTATGATCAACCTGAATCACACTGTCACTGGGATAAATAAGAATGAAACAGAAGGCTTTAAAATGGTTTTTAATGCTGGCGATCACGGCCAGCGCACAGGCAGAAACGGTCTTTGTCACGTTAGAAAAAGATAATGCCTTGGCCGTGGTTGACCCCATTGAAGGTAAACTCATTAAAACGGTGTCGGTTGGTCAACGTCCACGCGGTATCTTTGTGAGTCCTGATAATAAGTTCTTGTACATTGCGACCAGTGATGAGAACACCATAAAAATAATCGATGCCACTACCTTTAAAGAGCTGGGTAAACTGCCGTCAGGTAAAGATCCAGAAACATTTGCATTAAATCCCGCTGGCGATCGGCTTTATGTCTCAAACGAAGATGATAGTCTGGTAACGGTGATTGATGTCGCCAAGAAGAAAGTACTGAAGCAAATTAAAGTCGGTGTAGAGCCGGAGGGGATTACCGTTAGTCCTGATAATAAATGGCTGATTAGTGTGTCAGAGACGACTAATATGGTGCATTGGATTAATACTAAAACCAATACTATTGAAGCGAATACTCTGGTTGATCCTCGACCTCGTGCTGCAAGCTTTACAGCGGATAGTCAACAACTGTGGGTGACCTCAGAAATGGCGGGTACGTTAATGATCTTAGATAGCCAAACCAAGCAAATTATTAAAACCATTAGCTTTGATGTGCAGGGCGTTACCCGTGACAAAATTCAGCCGGTGGGGGTGGTCATCGACAAAGAACGAAATAGAGCTTATGTTGCTTTAGGCCCAGCTAATCGGGTTGCGGTGGTGAATGCGAAAACCTTTGAAGTAGAAAAAGTATTATTAGTGGGTCAGCGGGTCTGGAATCTGGCCTTTTCACCCGATCAAAAGCGTCTTTACACCACGAATGGCACCAGTAACGATATTTCATTAATTGATCTGGACACACAAACCGTGACTAAATCGGTGGGTGTGGGGACTTATCCTTGGGGGGTTGCGGTCAAGCCATGAGTTTACAAACGGCATTATCTATCGAAAATCTAAGTTTCTCTTATGGTGGTAAAAAGGCTTTAGATCAGCTTGGCTTTAGTATTAACTCGGGAGAATGCACGCTGTTATTAGGCCCCAACGGCGCGGGTAAAAGTACCTTATTCTCTTTAATCACCCGTTTGTATGATAGCCACGAGGGACAAATTGAATTATGTGGCTTTAATGTTAAACAACAAACTCGTCAAGCATTGGCTAAGTTGGGTGTGGTGTTTCAACAAACCACCCTGGATATGGATTTGTCGGTTATGCAGAACCTACGTTATCACACGTCGTTACATGGATTGGGGCGTAAAGTGGCATTGCAACGCATTCAACAGGAATTAGAACGCCTGAATATGTATGAGCGGCGCTTTGAGAAAATACGGCAATTAAATGGTGGACACCGACGGCGGGTTGAGATTGCCCGTGCGTTATTGCATAAGCCGGCTTTATTATTGCTCGATGAGCCGACCGTGGGTTTAGATGTGCCGAGCCGTTTGGCGATTGTTGAATATGTTCATCAATTGGTCGCGGAAGAAAAGTTAGCCGTACTCTGGGCGAGTCATTTGATTGATGAAATCTATCCTGAGGATCATTTAATTGTCCTGCATAAAGGCCAAATTAAAGCGAAAGGCACCGTGGATGAGGTCTTACAGACCACCGGGACGATGTCGATAAAAGATGCGTTTTACAGCTTGACACAAGGAGAGCAGGCATGAGTTTTCTGCATTATTGGCGAGCGATGTGGGGTATTGTGGGTCGAGAGTTATGGCGCTTTGTGACTCAGCGGGAGCGCTTTATCTCTGCCTTGGTTAGGCCACTGGTTTGGTTGTTTGTGTTCGCTGCCGGATTTAGAGCGGCCTTAGGACTGGCGATTACCCCGCCTTACGAAACGTATATTCTTTATGAGGTTTACATCACCCCGGGTCTGATTGGCATGATCCAGCTGTTCAATGGAATGCAGAGCTCTTTATCGATGGTCTATGATCGAGAAATGGGCAGTATGCGCATCTTGATGGTGTGTCCTTTGCCTCGCTGGTTCTTATTACTCAGTAAGTTGTTGGCAGGGACTGGGGTGTCTATTCTACAGGTCTATGTGTTTTTAGCCATTGCCTGGTTTTATGATATTCACGCGCCTTGGCAAGGGTATCTTTGGATTATGCCTACCTTATTACTGTCGGGCTTAATGCTGGGTGCCTTAGGTTTATTGTTGTCGTCCTTTATAAAGCAATTAGAAAACTTTGCGGGGGTGATGAACTTTGTTATCTTCCCGATGTTTTTTATGTCCACCGCGCTGTATCCTTTGTGGAAAATGAAAGAGTCCAGTGTCTTTCTCAGTAAACTGGCCGAATATAATCCTTTTTCACAAGCCGTTGAAATGATTCGATTTGCTTTGTATGAGCAGTTTGATCAGCATGCTTTCATTTATACTTTAGTGGCTTTTTTGCTTTTTATGGCGGCAGCGATTATTGGTTATAACCCTTCAAAAGGGATGATGGTGAAAAAAGGTGGGTCTTAGTTTAACGGGTCTTAAAAGGCCAAGAGCCTTGCTTACAAAGGCTTAACGCCATTATTTATGGTACGGCTAAAAATAGAATTTGTGATAAAAGGCTTATTAAGCACTTGAAAAGTTTTGTGATTATGGTAAGTTTATCGTTCAACTAGGTATATATGTAATAATCCATCGGTTTTTAAGTAAAAATAGATGGGTTATAGGTTATCTGTTGCTTGAATACATACTTTAAAATTAAGCAATGATCCATAAATATAATAATTAAGATTATACGACCACTATGAGGATGAGAAATGAGTACTGAAGATAACGCAAATCAAGAAGAAATCGTACAACCAGAAGCAGTTGCACCGGTTGAAGCTGTCGTTGCTGCTCCAAGTGCAGCAGGCGGTGTACTAAGTTCAGTTTTAAGTTTGAAAGAATCTAATCCCAAAGTGTTTTTTGGTGGAATTGCCGGCATAGCGGTACTAATTTTAGTAGTTGCCATCAGTGGTGGTGATGAAAAGCCTGCGCTTTCTGGCCCTGTTCTTAAAGATCTCGCAATTGGACAAAAGTATACCTTAAAGAGTGCTAATGCTTATGATGCATCTGCAACTGTGCGTTTAGTTTCAACGCCAGGTGCTATTGCAGCTTATGATGATACAGAAGAGGCCGATAGAAACGGTGCTTGTCAGCATTTGGCACAAGGTACTCCGGTCACTGTTCTTGAGTTTGCTGATGCTTATGGTAAGCAAAAATCCTATTCTAAAGTTAGAATAGAAGATGGATCTTGCAAAGGTAATGAAGGTTGGGCATTATCAATTGATGTTCAATAAAAATATAGTTTGACAGTATTTTTAAATTATATATAATACGCAAATAAATTCAGTGCGGGAATAGCTCAGTGGTAGAGCACAACCTTGCCAAGGTTGGGGTCGCGAGTTCGAATCTCGTTTCCCGCTCCAATATATAAATTAAAAGCCGCGAACTATCGCGGCTTTTTTATTTAACCCATCTGGCTGCGTAGCAAAACGGTTATGCAGTGGCCTGCAAAGCCATCTACGGCGGTTCGACTCCGCCCGCAGCCTCCACGGGTAGATTCAGCAAGAACCAACGAAGTACAAAAACCCGCAAGTCATAAGGCTTAGCGGGTTTTTTATTGTCCAAAGAAGTGCATTAAAATACAGTAACGTCGACAATTTATGCAGTAAGTTTTACAGTAGCTCAAATGTACGGCAGTTACTGCAAGCAAAGTTACTGTATTTTTCAACGCTAAATTTTATACTCCGTTCAAACTATCGATCAATACCAGCAATTCTGGTTTTACTGATGTCTGCTGCTTATATATTGCATAAACCTGACGGCATATTTCAGGATCAACAAGATAGCGATAACTGATGTCACTTGAATCTTTGGGCAACGTATATTCTGGCATTAATGCAACACCAATACCTGCCTGCACCATACGCAAAATCCATTCTTCACTGTTACTGCGGTAAACCGCATAAAGATTAATTTCCTGGTTTTGACAAATACATTTCAAATCTTCTCTTAGTTCACAATTTAGCCTGTCTAAATAAGGCTCTGACTGTATGGCTTTCAGATCGACTTTTTGCAATTGATTAAAGCGATGTGTCCTATTGAAAGCGATCACATAGCGCTCTTCGTAGAGGCGTATTGATTGATAGGATGATGCCAGTAATTGTGTCGGCGCACTAATCACTAGATCCAGTAATCCTGAATCCATTTGCTTCAATAACCCCGCTTCGTTATCGACGATTAACTCCAGTTCAATATTCGGAAAGTCTTGCTGATACCGCGCCAGACAAGGACATAGCCGCTGTGCACCTATGGTTGTCATCAGGCCAATGCGCAAAGGAATGGTATTCAGGCGGGTAAAACGAATGGCTTCCGCTTTGGTTGCCTGAAGGTCTTTATAAATTTTTCTCAGCTTAGGTTCAACCATACGGCCTAACTGCGTTAACTGGCAGCCAGCGTGCGTGCGCGTAAATAATTCCCCACCGATTTCATCTTCCAGTTTCTTTATGGCCAGTGTCAACGACGGTTGAGAGATATAGGTACGTTGCGCGGCCTGTGTAATGGTACCTTGATCACAGACTGCCAAAAAATAGCGTATTTGCTGCATTTCCATGAGAACTGCCCTGATAGGTATAGATAAAACCTATTATTCCATAGTAACTCGGTATTATCCAAATACCTATTTTTCACTATAACATGGCCGTTCCTTTAAAATACAAATATGAAAAAACTATGAAAACAGCAAAATTGATTGTGATGTACCCAACGCCAGCCGATGTTGATACCTTTGAGCAACGCTATGCGCAAGAGCATGTCCCTATGGCGATAGAAAAATTGACTGGAAAAACCCGCTTTGTTGCGTCGCTGATTAAGGCTAGCGTAGGGCAGGAGCAAGCACCTTTTCATCGTATAGCCGAAGTTTACTTTCCGTCCTACAGGCTTTGGAAACCTGTTTAAATTCGCCAGGCGGACAGGAAACTGCACAACATGCAGTTGATATTTCGACAGGAGGTACACCCTTGTTTTTGATCGCAGAAGTTGAAAGTTTCGATTTTTAATTTAATGGCGGTTTAGCAGGCCAAGGGTAGGTACGAATAGTGTCTACCCTATTTCAATATCGTTTTTAGATCGATAGTACCCATTCGTCCACAAAAGATAACGATGTGCCATTTCCAGCTTAAAAAGATCTGATTGCACGAACAAACATAGTCGTGTTGGTAGTATAAGACGGAGAATATACCGTACCATTTGAAAAACTTGAACCTCTGGCAGTTGAGTAGCCATCCCCAGTAGAACTCCAATAATGAGCATTCGAAAGACCACCCACATCTGTTAAAGGTGCAGAGGCGCCAGGACCAATCGTTGAAAGCATTTCATTTAATTCGTCTAGTGACGGTAAATACCAGTCCGAAAAACCATTAAATACGTATTCATTAGCGAGAACAGCTGCAAAACTGGTTTCTGCCTGGTTGCAGTCAGTAACAATCTTTGCAGTGTTAGCGGCCCCTGTTCCAATTGCAGTTCCGCCCATGATAGAAATATTGGTTCCATAACAACCCCATTGAGCACTGGATGATTGATCTACGGGGGCGGCTTCCAGTCCATGCAAGCCACTCGAATCGGATAAATAAAACACGATGCCTCTGGCAGGGCCAAGGCCACCAATCTGATAAGGGCCTTTTGAGAGACACTTGTTTAATACCCAAGTTGGTAAACCTTCACAAAGTGTCAGTTTAGGTGTTGAACCTTTAGGGGCTTTAATGACAGGAATCCTGGCCCATTGGTTTCCATCCCAATACTGCATATCACCCACTTCGTTATTTGCTGCTTTTGCAATATTGAGTGATAGTGAGCAGAATACTAAAATAGTTATCAAAATTGTTTGTATCGTGCCAATCATGGTTCTTCTCTGTATTCTTAGCCAAAAGATATTTCAAAACAGGAACAATGATAACTTACGAGCATTAATTCAATATTAATTCTGGTGTTTTTCTGATAGTTAATTGAAAGTTGCTTATGCCAGATATGTTATGAAGCATACAGAATTGGCATGGGGCGATGATATTGTTTAGGTATGTTTTAGGAATTCCTCAAAATCTTCAATCACCAGCGGCTTACTAAACAAATACCCCTGGAAATTTACACAGCCATTATCCTGGAGAAACTTCCGCTGTTCTTCTGTTTCTACGCCTTCGGCGATGACGTTTAAATTTAGACTGTCTGCCATGGCAATAATGGTTCGGACGATAGCTTGGTCGTCACTATCGACAGCAATATCCCTGACAAATGACTGATCGATTTTAAGTTGATGTAACGGTAAACGTTTAAGATATTGTAATGATGAGTATCCAGTGCCGAAATCATCCAGCGAGAACTGAATGCCGGTTGCTATTAAGGTATCCATAATCAGAATGGTTTCTTCGATACTCTTAACAAAAACACTTTCGGTTAATTCAAGTTTGAGTAACGAGGGTTTGATTCCATAATTTAAAATAACAGCTTGGACTTGAGTGACGAAGTCGTCTTGAAAAAATTGCTTTGAACTGACGTTAACAGAGAGAGCAATGTCTCGTGTCAGGGGGGCTTGCTGCCATAACTTGAGCTGTGCGCAAGCGGAATCCAATACCCAGAGTCCAATCTGCAAGATCAGTCCGGTTTCTTCAGCAAGTGGAATAAAGTCTGCCGGAGGGACAAGACCGCGTTGTGGATGTCGCCAACGGATCAAAACTTCAGCCCCAATGGGATGATCTGAATTGTTCATCTGTATTTGATAATGCAAAGAGAATTGCCAGTTTTCGACTGCTTTTCGTAAGTCGTATTCGAATTCTACCCTGGCGGTGATAGCTTCTTGCATTATTGGATTAAAGAAACACAGGCAGTTGCGGCCTGTTTTCTTGGCTTGATACATGGCAATATCGGCTTGTTTTATTAGCTCATCCTGTAAATGTTCATGACCGTTAAAAAGCACAATGCCAATACTACTGTCATTGCGGTATTCATACTGGTCTAGAAAATATATTTGATTAAGAGTAATTAAAATTTTAGTGGCTACTTGTTGAGCTTGAGCACTGGCTTCAGAAGGTTGCTGACTGAGGTTTTCAAGAATCACTAAAAACTCGTCACCCCCCAAGCGGGCTACCGTATCACCTTCTCTCAAGCAAGCGCTGAGCCGTTCGGCCACTTGTTTCAGAAGCAAGTCTCCAATGTCGTGACCTCGGGAGTCGTTTAACATTTTGAAACGATCGAGATCAAGAAACAACAACGCTCCTTTTCGTCCGCTATCAGCACTTGATGCTAATGCCAAATTAAGACGATCCTGTAGAAATCTCCGATTAGGCAGGCCCGTCAAGTGATCATAGAAGGCCAACCTTTTAATTTCTTCTTCCGCGAGTTTACGCTCGGTGACGTCCTGAACAATACCAATACCGCCAATAATCGCTCCAGCTTTATCCTTAAAAGGGGCGCAAGTCATCGATATCCAGATGTCGGCAGTACTGAAGGTGGCAATGTAACGACCTTCGTAATTACCTATTTCACCTAGTAACGCATTACTTAAAACAGGCGTAATAACTTTGCTCTTGAGTTGCTTCATATTCAGGCCGATTACATTCTCAATAGAGCTGCGAAGAATCCCCACAAAGTGTGAGTTGCAATAGGTAATGATGAGGTTGGTGTCGTAATGGAATATGCCTACAGGCGAATAACTCAGTAACAAACGATAGCGTTCTTCGCTAATCTTGACGGTTGATTCCCGTTCGGCGGCTTCAAGACGTAACACAATATTCTCAAGGATATTGCGATTAATATGCCGCAAACTCATAATCAAATGACAAAGATATAGTATTGACGCCAAGCTCATTGCCAGATACAGGTTTTCGCCAACCAGCGTTAAGCGAATAATAATGGGCGTTAGTACTAACAGTGAAAATAAAAGGGCGCTGACAATATCGGCAGCATATGACGTCACCGCGCCAGCCGTCAATCCGGCCAGTATAAAGAGCAGGAACAACTGATTTTGTGGAGCATTGGCGGGAAACAACAAAAAACCCGCTGCTCCCCAGGTCAGACCAGAGATCAGAATGCCCAGTCGAAATCCTAACCGCCAGAGATGGGTTCTGGTCAGGCTAGTAGTCGAGGAACGTTGATAAGCGAAAGTAAGAATCGCTCTTGAAAACATGATCAAGGTAATCAAAGAAAACCAGGCAACAACGACAGTAGAGCTGATCACTTCTCGCTGCATATAAGCCAGAATTGCTGCAAGAAATGAGCTGGTAACTAACGGAGCGACATTCAAAGAATACAGCTGTCTAAGTTGCTCGAATTGTATCGCAGCTTTGTTGTCCAGATTATTCATCAGTTATGATATTGGCTCAAAATTGTGGATATAAAGGCCGTGGACTGGGGCTTGAATGAATTTTAAGGATATTTTTACAATACCTTTTTGAATAAATAATAACATGGTGCATAATTATGCGCTAATTCCTAAGCCGCAAATCGGGAGAAGACTTATTAAACTTAAACTAGCCTCTGCGGCGTTAACAGCAGCATTTATTGGAACAACCGGATTAGCAAACGCTTCCGGTTTCGCGCTAATCGATCAAAATGCCAGCGGCTCGGGTAATGCTTTTGCCGGAGCAGCCGCAATCGCTGAAGACGCGAGTACCATTTTCTTTAATCCAGCGGGCATGAGTTATTTGCCTGATAGTCAATTTGTCGCGGCGGGACAAGCTATCAAGCCAAGTGCCTCGTTTAATAATAATGACTCAAAGACGATTGGTCCACTAGGAACTCCTGCCAGTCTGCTTGGTGGAAACGGCGGCGATCCAGGCAGCTGGGCATTTTTACCTAACTTTTATTACGCTAAAGCTGTTACTGACTCGATTCATTTGGGGCTTGGCGTTAATTCACCCTTCGGTCTTGAAACCAAATATGATAATGGCTGGGTAGGCCGTTATCAAGCGTTAAACTCCCAGCTTCAAACGATCAATATCAACCCCAGTCTATCATTCAAAGCGAATGATTATGTTTCATTGGGTGCAGGTCTAAATATTCAGTATGCCGATACAACGCTGACCAACGCACTGGATGTGGGTACAATCTGTTATGGCAAAGTCAATCCGGCTACTTGTGGCGCTTTAGGGTTAACCCCACAAAGTAGTGATGGTAACGTCAGTATAAAAGGCAATAACTGGGGCGTGGGCTACAATCTGGGTGTTATATTGCAACCAATCCAGTCAACCCGCATCGGTATTGCTTACCGTTCAAAAATTAACTATACCTTGAAAGGTAATGCTACCTTTACTAATATTGCCGCACCGCTGGCCGGAGCATTTCCAAGCAGTGCTGTAACGGCTAATTTTGTTGTGCCAGATACGCTTTCCGGTAGTATTGTCCATCAACTTAATTCCCAATGGGATTTACTGGCCGATGCTACCTGGACACACTGGAATTTATTTAAGCAATTGCAAGTCGTGGAGACGTCAGGGGCCGTACTGAACAACCAGCTGGAAAATTGGCAGAACACCATGCGCTATTCGATCGGAGCCAGTTTTCGGTACACTGATAATCTAAAATTACGGGTCGGATCGGCCTATGATCAAACCCCGGTTACAGATGCTACCCGTACGGCACGTATTCCCGATAATAGTCGTATTTGGTTATCAGTGGGTGCCAACTACAAGCTGTCATCCCATAGCAGCTTTGACGCAGGCTATACGCATATCTTTATGAACAATGCCCAGATAAATCAAGGCGCGGTAGGCACCGTAACGGGTCAGGTTCAAGGCAGCTATAACAGCAGCATAAATGTGATTGGCATTCAGTACACGCATACCTTTTAAACAGGATAAGTTAAATACAGAGGCTATTTCCCCAGTTTTGCGATCAAGAGAGTCATTAACTGGCTAGAGACGATAGGTTTGGATATATAATCATCCATCCCTGCTGCCAGGCATTTTTCACGTTCGCCTTCCAGTGCATTTGCAGTGAGGGCTATTACGGTTTGTCGTGGCAAGTTTTGCCGGGATTCCAGTAAGCGCAGTTCCTGGGTTGCGGTGTAGCCATCCATAATCGGCATGTGG
>CAIPPE010000266.1 GCA_903866825.1 uncultured Methylococcaceae bacterium | reverse complement strand
TTTTCGTGCGATTATTTCCCTATCCACTTAAGTCTCCGTTCTGCCAGTATACGATTATGGTAAGGCATAAAATCAGCTTGATCAAAGAGGTTTCGGCTAATTAATTGTCCATAGAGGGTGTCACTGCCAAACAGGCGACGACCATATTTTAATATTTGTCCTAACAAAGGCACACCAACAACCTTTAAATCGATTAAATCAATGGGGCGTCCTGTCGCATTTGCTAAAGCAGAAATAATTTGCACGTGTTCATCCACACCTAAAGGTTTTTTTCCAGAAACGGCAATATCCAAATCACTATCGATTCGAGCTCTATCGCATGCAACTGAGCCAAATAAAATGGCGAGTTCCAAGTCCGGGAATTGGCTTAATACATCACGAAGGATATTATCAATCCCATGAGATATTTCTGCGGGTGACTGTGTAACTAGGGTCATGATTTACTGAACGGAATATTTAATGACTGTAAAATCGATCATAGCATATTTACTGGATTAAATTCGTAAGAACCCCCTCCCTGCAAGTAGTTTTAATATCATTACTTTAGCCCCCAGATAATGTGCTGAAGGTTGGACATAGTGCAGTCGATGTCTCAGCCCAGTCGCTTGACCTCCCAGTATAAACGCCGAAGGTTGAAGCTAAGGCAGCCAAAGCACTGGGTAAATCTGCCGACGTGCCGGGTAAAACAGCCGAAGTCTCAGTGAGTGCCGGCAAAGTCCGGGTGAGAGCGTTCAGTCTCCAGGTTATGTATTAGCGCTTTGAGGGAGCTCACTCACAGTCCGGACGCAGGTAAAGGCAAGTCGCTTGCTGCTACCCAGAACTCTACGCTTTTACCTGGAAGTCCGGGAAACGTTCTTTAGACCTTCAAAAATGCCCTCAGTACGTCCAGTACCAAGGCTGGGAGTCTGAAGATCCGCGCTGGAAATTCCGGCCTTGTTGCTGTAAGAACCCGTCGAAAGACCAGGCATTCAAAGCACAGGGGTTAAGACTCCAGTAGAGTCCACAGGACCTTGCCCGCGTTGCTTGGGCTGTTAAGAGAAAGGCAGAGATGACTTAACGCCAGCTGAAAGTAATAATTAGATTGCAGTTAAGCAATAAGGCGAGTAGCGTGTGTCTTTGAAAATATAAGAAATCAACTTTTATTTTCTGGCAACTCATCTCACCATTCCTCGGAATGTTGAGCAGACAGCTTACTCTAGCCGTAATGTTTCTTTATCATGACTTCCAATTCCTATTTTCCTCCCACGCAGGACGGACAAATCGTCTGGCTTTCGCATTACAACTTAAAATTACCGATCTATGGAGCAAATTGCGGTATTAGTGACCAAGAAATTACTGATACCCAGACCGACCTTGATTATTATACCTGGATGCTGCAGCACTGGCATCCCAGCATTCAACGCGACGCCAAGGAGTCAACCGCCTATAAAACGATGATGGTGACTGGCCCCAATTCTGGTAAAGGCGGCATTAATTATCCTCAGCCGTCTGTATTTCCTGAGGCTCCGACTGCACCTGCACCGGGTATTCAAAAACGTTTGTTTAGTCAGATTATCCGTATTAAAGCCAGTACTAACTACACCGAAGCTATTGGTCACGATTTGGGTGTTATTGCCGTTGCTAATAACATAGAGCATTTAATCCCCATACCTTCAATATCAGTAGAGCGTGGTGAGTTTGGACAACGGGTGGCCATTAATTTTAATAAGTATGGCCATGACGGGGTCTGGATTGAATGCCGTATTAATGGTGGCGAGTGGACGTTTCTTGCCATTGATACGCTTAGGCCCTATTACGACGAGCGCCCACTGGCGGCAGGAAATACCCACGAAACGCGGGAATACCGGTTACGCTGGTGGGACAAAAGTGTTGCCCACGGTGAATGGAGTACTGTGCAATCTATCATGTTAGGCGTGTAAACAGCCAGTTTTGCGTGGAGTATAAACGAACTCCACGCAAAACTGCTGATATTGATATTGTCTATTAGCTTATAAACTCTAAACTAAATTAACACGTTCATAGGTATCAAAAAACAGCCCCCAAAAAAATCGGCTTAGATTTCTCGTTTGCTCTCAAGCTTGTTTTGATTCCTTGTATTCACTCTCTGTATGTACGCTAAGGAACAGAAGGAGAAATCGCCAAATAATATGATAACTCCCAATGTAAGTTTTTACTATGATAGGAGCTTCGGAAGAGAGCATGTTAATTAAAAGATTTTTTCCTTATACCTTATTGGTATTAAGTCAAAGTGTCTTTGCTGAACAACAATACCCAAGTTCGGGTAGTCAAATGCAGCAAATTCCACCCCTACCCATTCGAGAACAAGCCACACCAAAATTTGAAGTTAAACAAAATAGCGTGCCTCCAATTCCAAAGCAGGACAATACAAAAATAATTGTTAAAAGTTTAAGAATATCGGGGGGTAAAGCATTTTCCGATGCTGAAGTTTTAGCCGTGACCGGCTTTAAGGAAAACAGTTTACTTTCACTGACTGATTTGCGTGGCATGACTGCCCGAATCGCAGATTTTTATCATCAGAACGGTTATTTTGTGGCGCAAGCCTATTTACCCGCACAAGATATTAAGGAGGGGGTTATTACCATCGTGGTAGTGATCGGGCAATATGGCAAAATAAATCTAAACAATCAATCAAAGCTTAATAATAATGTAGCCAACTCTATTCTTCATGGTTTAAATACGGGCGACAGGATTTCCTCAGACCCCCTTGAAGAACGCCTGCTATTACTTTCTGACCTGCCCGGGGTGCGAGTTAATTCGACGCTATTTCCTGCAACTACCAAGGGCGCTTCCGATTTAAATGTGGATCTCACACCTACGCGGCGAATCACCGGTAGTCTTGATGCTGACAATGCAGGCAATCGCTACACGGGTATGTATCGTGGTGGCGGAACGATAAATTTTAATGAACCCTTTGGTCAGGGCGATGTGGCTTCATTACGGATGCTAACTGCTGGCAGTGGTTTGAACTACGGTCGGGCTAACTATCAAATGCAGTTTGGTAAAGCCAATGCGGGTGTAACATACAGTTATCTGAATTATCAACTGGGTAAAGATTTTAAAAACCTGGATCAGCATGGCACTCAGCAGATTGCCACAATTTATGGTAACTACCCGCTTATTCGCGCGCGCAACAACAATCTCTTCGCTCAACTTGCTTATGATGAAAAGTTCTTTCACGATACAACCGGTTTAACTGGATTTGTCGCTGACAAGAGAGCGCATGTCGTGAGAACCAGTTTATATGGCGACCATCGTGATGATTTTTTCGGTGGAGGTATAGATACTTTTTCTGCCACACTCTCTTCTGGCTTTATCGACCTGCAAAACCCTTATTCACGCGCATTCGACTCGGCAACAGCACGTACTAACGGTTTTTACAACAAATTCTCATTTTACGGCAATCGACTACAACAAATAGCGAGTGGTTTCTCCCTATTTGCTTCGGTGAATGGACAGGTTGCGTCAAAAAATCTCGATGTGTCAGAAAAAATGGAGTTAGGCGGTATGTATGCGGTAAGAGCGTATCCGGAAGGTGAAGCCTATTCTGACCAGGGCGCCGTGATTACTGTAGAAGGCAGACAGACATTGCCAAGGTTTTATGATCCGTTACCTGGGCAAATGCAATTTATTGGCTTTATCGATACGGGGATTGCGGATGCTTATCAGCATACCTGGGCATCTGGCACCAATAATCGAACGCTCATTGGTGGCGGGGTGGGGTTGACCTGGATTGATGTCAACAATTTTGCCGTGCGAACCTATTACGCACACCGCATAGGTAATGACAAAGTGGTATCAGGGCCAGATCAGGCCGGGCAATTCTGGTTTCAGGTTGTGAAATATTTTTGATCAAAGCCAGACAAAAGGATGCTAGTTTTAGACGAGACAGTTTCTCGCCTCATTCTGTGTTCCACATTAAGCAAAAAAACGTTTAAGTTCATCAGTATTTAAAAATAATGGCGTAACAACATGAACCCTATTTATCGATTAATCTGGGACGACAAGACTGGCACGTTTATCGCCGTTGCCGAAATTACAAAACGTGCTGGCAAAAAAGCATCCGCCAAGGCAATCCTGGTGAAAACCTTGGCTATTTCACTGATGATGAACTTTAAAACAGATGCCTATGCACTGCCTGTTGATGGTGTTGTTACAGCCGGTGCTGCCAATATTAACCGTTCTTCGGGTAATATGGTTATTCAGCAGCTAACCCCGAAAGCAGCTATCAACTGGCAGAATTTTAATATAGGACAAGGCGAGGCGGTGCAGTTTGTCCAACCTAATAGCAGTTCAGTCGCGCTTAACCGGGTAATGAGTGCAGACCCATCCAGCATTCTGGGCAATTTATCTGCTAATGGTCAAGTATTCTTGGTCAATCCTAACGGCATTCTGTTTGGTAAAGACGCGCAAGTAAACGTCGGCGGGCTGGTGGCTTCCACGCAAAACATCACCAACAATAATTTCATGACCGGTAACTACCAGTTTTCTGGCACAAGCAATGGCAAAGTACTAAATCAGGGAGCGATTAATGCCAATGGTGGTTATGTGGCAATGCTGGGTGGCACGGTTAGCAATGAAGGTGTTATTACAGCCAAGCTTGGCACTGTAGCACTTGCAGCGGGTAATGCGATGACATTGGATATGGCCGGTGATGGTTTGTTATCTGTGACTGTAGATAAGGGCGCAGTAAAAGCTCTTGTAGACAACGGTGGCATCATCCAGGCAGATGGCGGACAGGTATTAATGACCGCACAAGCAGCTGGAAATCTATTGCAGAGCGTGGTGAATAACACTGGCGAAATACAAGCGCAGACCATTGAAAATCACAACGGTACTATCAAGCTGTTAGGTGATATGCAAAGCGGCACAGTAAACCTCAGCGGTACATTAGACGCATCGGCACCCAACGGTAATGACGGTGGTATGATTGAAACCTCGGCAGCGCAGGTCAACATTGCGAATAACGCTATCGTGACTACGCAAGCAGCTCAAGGCAAAACAGGAACCTGGCTGATTGATCCGTCAGATTTTACTGTTGGCAGCAATGCGACCGATAATATCAGCGGCTCGACCCTTTCCGCCTTGCTGGTGTCTAACAGTGTCACAATCAATACAGCAACCGGTACGAATATTACAACCCCCGGAACGCCGCCCGTGAACAACCTTTATTCATCAAAAGGTGTTAACGGCGATATTAACATCAATAATGCAGTCAGTTGGACAGCGTCTCCAAGTACCACCACGTTGACATTGAATGCCATTCGAGACGTGAATTTAAACAGTACCATTACAGCAACGAATGGTAACCTGGTAAGCTGCTGTGGACGTGATGTAAACGTTAATGCAGCAATTACAACAACTAATGGAAGCATTTTATTGGCGACGGGTAACAATGTCAACGTGAACGCCGCAATGACCACAACCGATGGTAATCTTAGCATCTGCGCAGGACAGGATATTAAAATTGCTGCTGCAATGACCTTGACTAACGGCAGTGCTATTCCCAGCCAGAGCCTTCAATTACCCACCGGTATGCTACTGAGTGCGGGTAATAATGGAACAGGGCCTGGGGTTGCAGGGGGTACACTCATCTTTGCACCAAACACTCCGCCGATTACAGTTACAAAGTCTAATGTTGCTGTCCCAACCACAGTGACGATTAACTATAATCCAGTCTCATACACCACTCCAACTGATTATACGCCACACTTCACACTGACGGGTATTCCGACGTTGACGGAGCACATGCTGGTTTTTCCTGATGGTGCAAGCAAGTCTTTTGATGGCACGACCAGCGCAGTATTTACCTCTTTAAAAGGTACGCCTGCGAATGTCACTTTAATTGCAGGGCCTGGCAGCACGGCTAGTTTTGATAACGCTACCATAGGAACTGGCAAAACAGTGAGCTTTACTGGTTATACTCTAGGGGGTTCTGCCGCGAGTAATTATGCTCTTCCAGTCACTTGTTGTGGAACTATTGTTGGCAAAACAACTGCGAATATTACAGCACCAACACCAACACCTACGCCTACGCCTACGCCTACACCTACACCTACACCTACACCTACACCTACACCTACACCTACACCTACACCTACACCTA